>CAJYBK010000018.1 GCA_913064955.1 uncultured Flavobacteriales bacterium | reverse complement strand
GGTAATTAATGCTCTTGCTTTTTTAGCAATGGCATCCGAAGTTGCGACAATGAAAGCAATAGGCTGTCCCCAAAAATGAACTTCATCCTCCGCCCACAACGGTTCATCTGGAATAATTCCGCCAATCTGATTTTCACCCAAAACATCTTTATAGGTAAATATCTTGACAACACCTTCGAGGGCCTCCGCTTTCGAATAATCTACCGATTTTATTTTTCCATGTGCTTTTGGAGAATCAAAACACAATCCAAATAAAGCGTCTTGTCTTAACATTAAATCATCTACAAATAATGACTCCCCTCTAACGTGCGTATAACTATCTATATTTTTCATCGTCTTCATCCAGCAATCAATTTATTAAGTTCAAATTTATTTGGGAAAAGTTCAATAAAATGAGCTAAGAATAATTGTCGTGCTAGTAACAATTTATATTCTGAAGTTCCACGAACATCACTAATCGGTGTAATCTCTGATTGCATTACTTCCAGTGCTTCTCGTACTGTTTTTGAATCCAATGTTTTTCCAAGTAAATACTCATTGGTTTTAAATAAATATTTAGGGACGGCTGCCACTCCTCCTACTGAAAAGTGTGCTTGTGTGATAGTATCATTTTCTAACTTGATTCTTCCAGCTGCGTTTACGCTGGCAATATCTAAATGTGTTCTTTTACTAACTTTCTCAAAGTTGAAAAAATCATTGCTTTGCGGAATGGTAAATGATATGCTCTTTAAAATTTCATCCTTTTGTAAATCGTATGTCTTATAAGATTGGTGAAAAGCCTGAAACGGGATTTGTCTTTCTTTCCCGTCATCATTCATAATAGTAAGCGTAGAGTTTAAAGCTAAAAAGAAAATTGACATATCACCAATTGGAGAGGCATTTACAAAATTCCCTCCGATGGTTCCCATGTTTCTAATTTGCTCAGATGATACCAGTTTCAGAAATTGTTTCAGTCTAGGAAAAGCATTTTGTAATTGCGGGTGCTCTGCGATTTGTGTCACCGTAGTATTGGCTCCAAGTGTACACATATTTCCAGCAATAGTAATATCATGTAAATCGTCTTCATGAACAAGTAAGTGCACATCATCTTCTGCCATGCTATCTGCATGGTGAACGTATAAATCTGTCCCGCTTGCCACTTTTGCTCTTCTTAGTACCTTTTCATCCAAAACAATTCTTTGGTTCTCTTCGTGCAAACTCTTTAGCCTTTGCGGAATCGCTCCAAAATAATTAGGAATAAAACCTTCTTTTACCAACCATGAAATTTGATTTTCATCATCTTTTTGAAGTAATATTTTTTCAACATCTAAACCTGCTTTTTCAATTGACTTATAACCAGTACACCTACATATATTTCCACTAATAGCATCATTACAAGTAGTATTGTCAGATGTTCCAGAATTGATGGCAAAACCAGTCATTGATACAACAAACCCAGGTGTACAAAAACCACATTGGGTAGCATAATTGTCGGTCATTGCTTTTTGCACAGTATTCAAATCTTTGGAAAGATTAATACCCTCAATTGTAACAATGTGTTTACCATGAGCATTTCCCAAAGGAGAAATACATGACGTTATGCTTTGATAATTTACAACATCTCCATTTAGTGTTCCTACTAAAATTGTGCATGCACCACAATCCCCTTCTCGACAACCAATTTTTGTTCCTTTAAGTTGTTGATAATCTCGTATAAAATCAAGCAATGTAACACCCGTATTCGTGGATGTTTTTATATTCTGATTGTTAAGTATAAATTCTATCATATTCAAAGCGCAAGTTACGAAAATGAATTAAATCTAAGAAAGTAGTTTTTAGAAGAAATGCTCCGAATTTAGAATAGATACATCCCAAAAAATCAAATAAGAAACGTTCGGATTAAAACTTAAAAGTAAACCCGCCCAACACATTAAACCTTTGTACTGGGTAATTAGTGAACCTTTGATACTTCGCTGCCGTTAAGTTATTGAAATCAATAAAAGCCGAGATTCTTTTATTATATCTATACTCTACACCAAGGTTAGCGTCTACATAAGGCTTCAATTGAAACGGATATTGACCAGCATCGTTCACTTCAGTTCCTGCTATAGAATCTAATGAAAATGTATTTCTTGTTCCAACTACAAAAACATTCGCTCGTGCAATTATTTTATTTGCTAAATCGTATGTAGCACTCAATGAAATATTGAAATCAGGCATTAACCAAGCAAACTCTTGATTCTCTGCGTTATTTGCGAAGTACTCCCCTTTCAAGTACATCATGAATTTCTCTGACTTCTGATAAGCTAATTGTCCAGAGATTGTAGTTACACCAACATTATCATAAAGCATTTGAAATCCATTTTGATAGCTATAAGCAGTGTCATTATAAAACAAAACCTGATCTGCTAATTTTTGATATCTCACATTTAAGTTAAATGAAATTGTAGCACTTATAGACCCTCTGATTCCACCGTAAACGTTAATCTTCTCGTTGGTGTTTTTCACAGAGGAATTAGACAATAAAAATGGGTTATCCAATCTTAGATTGTGCCATGAATTTCTTTTTACTCCTCCTGTTGCACCTGCATAAGGTATAAATACGCTATTGAACAAATCATAACTCAATTCTACTTCTGGATAAAAGTAAAATTTATTGACATCTGCCATATCTATGTTTATTCCAAATCCTCCTTTAACATGAAGTTTGTTTAATATTTTATTATTGACCACATAAGGCACTAATCGAAGTATTGCAGTATTCGCGACTCCCCCACCTTGTGTTGGCAAAACCACTCCAACCGTATCTACTGAATTTAAGACTGGCTGATTTAATGAATTAAAGTCCAATTCAAAATCTACGTTCGCCTCAATATTTTCATTCTCCAAGTATTTGCTCAAAGTAGTGTTTGCAACCACATTATGTTCTTGTAGTTGGTCTACATTATTTAAGAAATAATAAGATAAGCCTACCTTATGGTGTAGTTTGGATGAATCCTTAAAATTACTAGTCAACTTGGTATTAAAACCTACCCAATTATACACTTGAAAAATAGAATCCGGGGACTCTCTATATGTTTGAGGTATAAGCGTGTCGTTTAAATTAAATCCGTAATAATGATTTACGTCACGGTGGTAATAAATATTAGATTTCAGCGTGTGATTTCTCAAAAAATGCTTGTAAAATCCGTCAATATAGTTTTCCGAAAACTGACTATTCCCTACATCGTTGATTTGACCTAATGCACTGTGATGCTTCAGATTTACTCCCCAACTGTTCTTTTTGGATCTTAACGAACCATAGTAGGCATCTAAATATGGTATTAAGTAATTACCTACACCAAACTTCACATACCCAGGATAAAGTTTTTCTAAAGGCTCTACTACTTTTAGCCTTGCTGCTTGAATAGGCTCAACTTCAAAATCTACAGGGTACTGACTTGGTTCCAAGTAGTACTTAACTGGTGGGATCTGTATAGCCGTATCTTTTGTTTGCGGAAGATTTGTCTCCTTTTCGGACTGGGTAATTATTCTATTCTGACGACCAGGAGCAGTAATACCATTGATAGAACTTTCCTGAGCAAAATTAGTTTGGTTAAAAAAACTAACTACACCGAGAACCAATGTCAATTTAATCAATATGCTTTTATTTATTGTACTTTCCATTATTCTTGATCATTAAAAAGTTTTTTGTCTTTTTCATCCAAGTTATTAAACTGGATTTCTTCTTCCGGCACTAACATAGATTTGTTCTGAGAATTGTTTTCTATCTTAATTATCTCATCAATGAGAGATTGAGCAGTATTTACCATCTGTGCTTGGTCTTTACCTTCGTAGTGATCTACAACACTTTGCAGTGAATGCTTAGCATTGAAATAATCCTCGATAGCCATGTAGTTTCTACCTAAAAGAATAATTCCTTTAGCGATCCAATAATCATAAGAAGGCTTTTGTTTCACCAATTCCATGATACTGTTTTCACAAGCGGTATGTTTGGCTTGTTCATATAGAATAGCAGAATAATTGTACTTGGCTTCTGCTCCCATTATGGTTTTGGTCATTTTGTAACAATCATTCAAGACTGTCAATGCTTGATCATACATTAATTGCTCTTTTAATGCTATTCCCTTGTTTAAAGTTGCCTCCACAATCAATGTCTCTTCAATTCCGCTCAACGATAATACTTTGTTGGCATACTCAAATGTTTTTGGGAAGTTTTCAGTCTTTTTGTAAGAGTGCATCAATGCAATTTTTGATACTCTTATATTTTCCTCTTTTGTAGCTACTTGCTCCAACTTGGTGTAATGACTTATAGCCAGATTATAATCTTTCTTTTCAAAAGCTAAATATGCTCCGTATTGCAATGCTTCTTCATAAAACTCGGTATTACCCTGAGCAATCACTAAATTGTAATGCGTTAATGCTTTGTCCTTATCATTAGCATACAAGCACTGTCCTGAGTAGAAGTTTGCCGCATTTACATTTGAACCATTAGGCAACTGTGTTAAATAAATCTTTGCTTTGCTTAATAAAGTTGGGCAATCACCATTGTCAAATGCATATTGTACTGGGTCCCAAAGCGCAGAGTCCTTTTCAGAAGGTTTTACTTGAATACCTCTTGATGCTAACCAATCGTAATATCCTGGAAGATCGTTTCTTCCTTCATAGACACCTCGCATGGTTTGAATGGATTTCTCGACTTCTGTTTTATCATTTGGATAAGTGTCCAAAACTTTCAATGCGTATTTTTCAGCATTGTTGTAGTCACTCATTCGCAAGTAAATAAATCCTATATCCGCCATTGCTTTTGCTACATTAGCATTCATGGGATATTTCTGTATAAATTCTTTGTATGTTGTAATGGCCTTGTTATTCTCATTAAGAATCATGTAAGTACTTGCTAAATCTAGAAGTGAATTAGTGTTATAATTTGAATTTGGATACTTCTCTGCTAAAGCTTTCAATGTTTTAGCTTTTCCTTCATTGTCTCCTAATGCTCCTTCAGATCTTGCTTTCTGATAGTAAGCGTAAGACATATCTCCGGATCCATTTAGAATAGCTGAATTATAATAGTCTATAGCGTTTTTGTCGTCTCTCAATAAGTAATAACAATCACCTAATCGCAGGTATGCATCTTGCAATTTGTCTGGCTCTACCCTATCTTTTAAAACAATGAAATTTCTAAACGCAGTAGCACTTTGGCTGATTAACGCATTGTGTTCATTTTGAACTGCAGAATTATCTTCCCAACCTTCGATCAATTCAAAAGGCGATGATTTCATGAAGTATGCATAAGCAATACCGTAATCCGCATTGTACAAATGAGGTGTCAAAGCTGCTCCCGGCTCCAGTTTAAATTCAACAAAATTGGATACTGCAGCGTCATATTGCTGCAAGTTGTAAAAAGACTCTGCAATCCAGTAATAACTTTCAGCAGACAATTCTTTGTTTACGGTATACTTTCTTGCTTTTTTAAAACTCCCGATCGCATCCTCATAGTTTGTATTGTGAAATTGTTCCACTGCCAAATTAAAAGAGATCGACTGATAAGCCATTTTCATTCTGTTGTCTTTAACCTTAATCTTCTCCAAGGACGCCAATGCTTCTTTATAGTTCTTCGTGGTCATATACACCTTAAGCAAAAACTCATAAGCCTCTTCTACCTTAGGGTCTTCAGGATATTCATTGATAAACTCTTGGAATGCGTCAATTGCTTCTCCGTAAGGGTTGTTAGACAATTCGTAAGCTAATTTTGCATAGTTGTACAGCGAATTCTTTTTGATTTCAGCGTTAAACTCCAAATTGGAGGCTGCCTTAAAAGCATTTCTAGCCTTTTCCTTTTCGTCCAGTTGCAAATAACTATCAGCCATGTGATGATAAGCAGTTTGAGACATTTCATCTTTTTTGGAAACAGCCATCGACAAAAACTTCGTGGCTTGCTCAAATTCTCCAGTTTGATAATAGGCGTAACCTAGTTGATAATAATCTTCACGAGTTGGGTTAGCTGATTTTCTGAAATCTAATAGATATGGTAATGCTTCTTCATAACGCTTTTTGTAATAATAAGAATCCCCAATAAGTTTGGCAAATTCTCCTTTACGTTTAGATGAAACAGTTTCATAATAAGCTGGAGCATATTCCAATAATTTGTCGTAGCGTTCCTGATGATAATAGATTTGAGTAATATAATAAGGCACTACAGCTGCAAACATATCGTTATCTGCAATCTTTTCAAAACCTTCTAAAGCTGTTTGATAATTTCCCTCGGTATAAGCAATGTGACTATAATAATACTGTGCTGGCACATAAAATTCATTCTCAGTTTGAATTACCTGATAAAACTCCACCTTTGCTTTTTCCAAGTCTTTCTTATAAAAGTGACTATAACCTAATTTAAAATGAAGTTCAATCTTTTCATCTGCTGTTAAATCAAATTGATCCACCTTATCGAGATATAAAATTGACTTTTTGTAATCTCTACTTCTATAGTAATACCTACCTAACTGAAAATTAATTTTCTTCCCTTTCGGATGATCAGGATGATCAAAAGCAAATCTATTAAGCAAATGCTCCGCATTCTTATGAAATAATTCCAGCGCGCAAACCGCTGAAAAGTACTCGCTATTAATTCTTACTTCGTCCTGTTTGTTGTCAATTCCATTTATTACTTCAATAAACTTTTCCTGCGCTGCGCTATATACTTCTTTATCATAAAGATCCTGCGCCTTTCTGAATGTGGCGTATTCTTCGGTATAGTTAGCTGACTTTTGTGCGTGCACTTTGAATTGACACAATAAAGTGCTAAAGCCTAATAATAAAATGAAAACAATATTCTTTGAGTATAACATACCTATTCTAAATTACTGTATAAAGTTAAGTAGTCATCTAGAAGCGGGTTGTCCTTTGTAGTTTTATTATCAACGGATTTTTGTTAATTTGGTTTCGATAATATTTAAAATATAAATCGTACTTTGTACAAATAAATAAAAAAACAAAAAAATGAAAAAAATTATTTTACCCTTATTGGCTATTGGTTTCATGTTCGCAGGAACTTCATGCAAAAAAGAGTACACATGTAACTGTACTTCGAACACAAGTGGATCTACGTCAACAACGTCAGTAACATTTAAAGCAAAGAAAAGCGAAGCGAAATCAGAATGTGAGGCTCAAGCTTCATCTACTGCTGGTTCCGCAACAGCTACTACAACTTGTGAGTTAGAGTAAATTCTATTCAATTAAGATTATATAGCTTCTATTTAAAAGTATTTTAAATTAGTCTATCCTATTTGTCAAATTATAGAATATTCGTAATTTGGTTCATTATTAATAATATAAAAAACATAAAATGAAAAAGTTTATTTTACCATTAATGGCTGTAGGTTTCATCTTTGCTGGAACTTCATGTAAAAAAGATTACACTTGTACTTGTACTTACGATGGTGGATCTTACACTTATGTAATGACAGAATCTAAGAAAGCTGCTGCTTACGCTAACTGCGAAGGTAAAGGTATTGGTACCGTTACTGTTGATGGTGTTGCTGTTCCTGAGGACACTTCTACATCTTGTGCAATTCAGTAAACAGAATTGAATTTAAAGAAAAGTCACTCATTACTGAGTGACTTTTTTTATTTCCGGCCTATGCAAAACAAAAATATAATCTTAAAAATATGCTTGGTTCTGCTTATAGCCAGCATTCTTACATTCCACGAAGCAATAAGACTTTACTTTATCTCTTATTTGGGTAGTTCGTCTACTTTTAGTTTTTGGATACCACTCTTCTTAATTTTGTTAATATCAGGAATAATAGGAATGATATTTTGGAAATCTACTTATAGCACCCTTATTAAATCGAGTATCCTAATCTCATTTAACATTCTGATTCTAGGTTCGCTATTTTTATTCCACCCGTATTATCCTGAAGATTTTGAAAACAGGTCTACCATGCTAACTTCCGAGGAATATCCATTAGCCACATTAGATTCTATATCGGACAAAAAAATTACTTGCTTTTTCTTGGTTACTTGCCCCTATTGTGAGACAGCATCAAGAGAACTAAATGCTCACTTTAAATCAAAGAATATACAAGATATTGAATTCGTCTATTATGCCTATGAAAAGACGGCAGATAGTTTAGTCAATTCTCAAAATATTGAAGTTCCTTATCAAAATGTAGAATCAGACATTTTCTTCAAAGTTTCTGGAGGTCAATTTCCAGTGGTGATAAAAAGAAATGATGACAATACTATACAGTACTGGTTTGGAAATGATGTTAATTTTGGTTGCTTTGATGCTTTAGGAGACAAATAGAAGAACTTATAATAAACTTTATCATGTTGAAGACTATTTAGTCCCCCTGTTCCATAGTTTAGCAAATAACTTCATATTTGTTGTTATTATTCAAGATTTGAAAAACATCATTAAATATAACAACATTGATTTATACCAAGGTAAGACCTTGGTGCTAATGAATGTAGATTTCACTGTGGATGCAGGTGAGTTTATTTATTTGATAGGTAAAACTGGTAGTGGAAAAAGCAGTTTATTGAAAAGTCTTTATGGTGAAATCAGAATTTCAACAGGTGATGCTTTCTTTCTTGATTACAATTTATCAAAGTTAAAAAGAAGACACATTCTTGCATTACGCAGAAAAATTGGCATTGTTTTTCAGGACTTTCAGTTGCTATTAGATAGAAACGTAGAAGAAAATCTAATTTTTGTGTTAAAAGCAACAGGTTGGAAAAAGTCAGCAGACATTCAAAAACGAATTGATGAAGTTTTGGCTAAAGTTGAAATGACAGATAAAAAGAAAGTAATGCCACATCAACTTTCTGGTGGCGAGCAGCAGAGAATTGCAATTGCAAGAGCATTACTTAATAATCCGGAAATCATTTTAGCTGATGAACCTACAGGAAATCTTGATCCAGAGACTACCAACGCTATCATGCAGTTATTGATTGATATCTCTGCTGAAGGTAAGACAATAGTGATGGCTTCTCATGATTACGAAACCATTAAGAAGTTTCCTCAAAGGACTATTAAATGTGAGGATAAGAAATTGTCTGAAGTTAATTTAATGACGGCATCAGAGTTTACGCTATAACCGCTTGAATTTTTTGAGCGAGTTCCATAAAATCTTTTGGATTCAATTTCAACTTTTCTTTACTAAACGACATATCACCCATATTTGTAATTGGAATCAAATGAACGTGTGCATGCGGCACTTCTAATCCAATTACGGTAAGTCCAATTCTATCACACTCAACTACGGATTCAATTGCTTTTGCCACTTTTTTACAAAAAGGCATAATGCCTTCCAATAGGTCGTCACTTAATTCAAAGAATACATCAACTTCCTTTTTGGGAACTACCAAGACGTGACCTTTGGCTACTGGATTAATATCCAAAAACGCAAAATAATTATCGTCTTCCGCTATTTTATAACAAGGTATTTCACCTTTAATAATTTTAGTAAAAATCGTAGACATTATCTTGAAATTTCTACTACTTCAAATTCCATAATACCTCCAGGTGTCTGAACTGGTGCAATTTCACCGACTGCCTTTCCTAATAACCCTTGACCAATTGGCGAGTCTATTGATATTTTTTTCTGTTTCACGTCAGCTTCACCGTCAGCTACTAATGTATATTGAACGGTCATTCCATTCTTAACATTTTTAATAGTAACCTTACTCAAAATAAGCACTTTACTATTGTCCATTTTAGAATCATCGATAATACGAGCATTGGATAATTGAGCTTTCAACTTGGCAATTCTTGCTTCCAACATTCCTTGAGCTTCCTTTGCAGCATCATATTCCGCATTTTCGGACAAATCTCCTTTGTCTCTTGCTTCTGCTATTTGATTAGAAATTCTAGGTCTCTCAACGCTTTCTAATTGCTTTACTTCGGCTTTTAACTTTCGTAGCCCCTCTTCTGTAAAATAGTTAATTTTTGACATCTTATTCTATTTATTATAAACCACAAAGAGTCCATCATTGATGGACTCCTTATAATATGGTAAAAATTTATCTTGTTTAGATTACTTCTCTCCGATAGTAATTTTAGCTCCTACAGTATGAATTAGACCAAGCGCACTTGTTCTAACTGCATAATCCAGTCCTAATTTAGTTCCGTTTTCTCCTACAGGAAAATCAACTGTAAGTCCACCTGATGGTCCTGTTAATGCAGTTGCTGTATTTTCTTTTGAAAACAAATCTGACTCATATACAAAACCAGCTCTTAAAATGAAGTGAACTTTATCACTATTCAATTGATACTGTGCTCCTAATCTCCATTGATCTCTTGTGAAAGAGTTGGACGTATAAGTTAAAGCAGCAATTAAGACTGACTTTTCATTCAATATGAAATCATAAGAAGCCCCAATGTTTAATTGAGAAGGTAACTCATAACTTGCAGATCTTTGTTCTGTAGTCAACAATAACTCAGTATCCAAATTCTCCATTTCCAATGCTAAACCATCACCTTTATATTTCATTGGAGGTCCAACATTTCTTAAAGAAATACCAAACTTAATTTGATCATTCTCACCGGTTACATATCTAATACCAGCATCCAAAGCAACTCCTTGAGTTCTAACGTTTGTCATTGACTGTGAAATCATTTTCAAAGTTAAACCACCTGAAATAGATGTAGAAAACTGTTGTGAATATGCCATTGAGATATTCAAAGCAGAAGGAGAATAATTTCCTAAACCACCTTCAGGTAGCTCTGTAGTTGTAATTGGAATATCTCCGTAGTTGAAACTTGTTAAAGTTAATCCTAACGCACCTGTTTCACCTAATTTCTTAGCTAATCCAAAAGCATTCAGACCTATATCAGTACTTTGACCTAACCAATTTGATCTTGAGAAAGATATCTCTGTACCTTCTGTGAATGCTAAACCTGCCACATTAGAATACATAGACTCCAATCCATTTATAGAAGACAGACCTGCAGATCCCCATCCAGCACTTCTCGCCCATGGGTTTACATTTAGTTCTGTTGAACCTGCAGAACCCGCTCTATCCTCATTTCCAGCAAAGGCTGAAGTTGAACTTAGAAGCGCACCTCCTGCGATTAATGCTCCAATAACTATATTTTTACTTGATATCATAATCTTAATTTGTAATAATTAACAATAGGTTTTAAAACTAAATTAGAAGTTCTCTAAATCTGGAGGTCTTACCACTCCTAACCATTTTAAAACTCTCTCCTTCACAACTCCGTCAATTTCCGCCTCTACGTGTATGATGTACATACCACTTGCAATTGGAATACCAACGTGATTTTTAAGATCCCAATCTACCGAAGTTACAGGACTATCTTTTGTGAAAGTTCTTACCAATGTTCCAGTTGTATTGTAAATTCTAATTGTACAAACGTCTGGAAGATTAACAATCTTAGCAAGATTCTCTAATCTATTAAACTCATAGTTTGAATAAGCATAATAAGGATTAGGGACAATGTTAATCAAAGCCATTGCACTGTCTGCCATATTTGCATCTCCTGTTACAGTAGCGATTTCTTCCATATCAAATTGATATAAATTAAACCAATCATTTTGACTTTGAGTTAAATCTCCACATTCACCAAACCACAAGTCATTTCTAGAATGTCTTTGGTACTGATCAGCAGTTCTAATTTGAATTCTTGCTTCTGTCTCAATGAAAGAATAAGGATCATCTCCTGTAGCACCTGCAGCAGTTTCTGATAACATTGGCATTCCAATCCAAGAACATGCTCTCCATACTTTCAAGAAATCTGAAGTATTAGGTGTTTGAGCAACAATCTTGTCATAAAGAAATTGTCCACCATCATAAGCAGGCATATTATCACTAAAACTAGATTGTGAATTTTGAACCTTTCTATTATTCTTGAAGATGTATACATAATGTTTACCTCCAAACAATACTTCACCAAAGTTAGTGAACATGTTTCCTGTTGGGTTCCACATCATATCCTTACCATTTTCATTACCCAACCAAGAATCCTCTCCGAATGCCATGTTTAATCTTTCACCAGTAGAAACATCAATAGCATAACCAGGGAACCAACTCATACCTTCAGGTTGAGCGCCATTAGCATCACCTTCACTAGCATTATAGCCAGCGTCACCAGCCTGCTTTCCGCTTTTATCTCTAGAAGGTAACATCTTAACTTCTAATTTATCTGTTGAACCATCCCAACTTAGGTTGACATCATCTTGAGTTTCTAAAACTGGTACTCTTGTCCATTTAGACTTATCATCCGTAAATACAATATCAACAGAATGAGAATGTAAAGTAGAATTTTGACCTCTTACCGAAGACCAGTTTTGCGGTAATGGCATATGGAAACAATCCATATTTCTTACCAAGGTCATAGGAGCCCATGTTCCACCAAGTACACCTTCAAATATTTCATTGTCATCAATTCCGTTCTGATCTGTCCAATCATTAGGATTTCCACATCCATTGAAGCTACTTGTATCTGCAGATGTACCAGATTCAATCCAGTTCTGAGCAGTTGTTCCGTCTACATTAGGGACTCCTGATAACCATCTCTTAGATGAATCGGCATAGGTTAATTCATGATATAACAAATCTGTAATATCCTTACCTCCAAAATCAACTGGGAAATACTGTTCGATATTAATTGAAATACCCCATTCTGGAATCAATTGTTCATTACCTTCATTTATTGCTTTCTCACTGAATACAGTATCTACTTCAGAACCACTAGTTCTAACACAATACCAATCCAAAGTATCTAAAACTTGTGTTTTACAATTTGAAACATCGTAATCGGTAAATCTCAAAGTATATGTTCCACCTTTAACATTTAATGGGTCAACTACTTTTACATTGATAGGACCTGCAGCATTATCGTAAGTAACTCTTTGAGGAGTGTAATTAGCAACAATATCAGCTTCAGACTCTTCAGTTAAGAAAAGCAGATTTGAACCTCCACTTCCTCTACCTTCCAATCTTGTGATTTTTGGACCATAACCGTATTCTGCTAATTGCACCGTACCACCTAATTCAGAATTAGGAATATGTGGTATAACAGTAATATAACTAATTGCTCCAGTTGCTGACTTACGTCCTGCTAAGTAAGGATATTGCTGACCGTCACCACCGAATTGGAATTCTTTGTAGTAATTGTGAGCATAAGCAATTGCCATATAATAATACTTCTTATGATTAATTAAGTTCTTATTAGTTCCTTGAGCAAATGCATCAGTTGTAATTTTGAAAGAATGTTGAATTCCTTCATCCGCACCATCTACCATTTCAGTAGCAATAGGATACCCTAAGTCCGGATCAATTGGGAAATTAATCATTTGACCAATTCCATCTTTCTTATCACATTGAGCAACTAATCTTGCTCTACCAGTATTACTTAATTCATCAGGACCAACATCAGAATTTTTCAATTGGTAAATTTGGTATCCTTGGAATCTGTAATAAGGATCAAAAGCAGTATCTCCTAAAGCTAAAATAATTGGATCTAACTCTTTGTAATCTTCAGGAATTGAATCATAGTTACTTCCAGAACCAGAACCTTGTCTGTTAGTTACATATAAAATAACCTCTTGATTTAATTCTTGAGCAGTTAAGTCAGGAGCATTAGGACCATTCAAAATTCTAAAACAGTTATCAAATAATGCTTGCGCTTTATCATCTGCTTTTAACATTAGTTCAACAGAGTTGAATGCAATACCATTGTTTGTTTTTCCGTAAACTACACCTACAGTAATGTTATTCAAAGCACCTGGCTCTAATGTAAAAGGACCAGCTGCCTGAACCCATCTTCTATCATTTGGATTGTTTGCTGCACCACCAGTATTAGACTCAGACCAACCACCAGCGATTGTTCCAGCAACACCTGAAGTACCCCAATCTAATGGATCAGAATCACCTGGGAATAAATAATTAGTAGGGATAGCAGTTGCACCAGCACTTCCTGGGTAACCTGAACCGCCATATACAAATGGCTCATTATCTTTCCAAATACCAATCATATAGTTATAATAATCAGTATAATCATCAGGATCTGATTGAGAAGGTGCTGCACCTCTTGAGAAGTATACAAATCTCTTCATTCCTAATCTTTCATTATCAATAGTATTATCTCCGTATCCAATACCTAAACCAGAATATGGAATTCCTCCCATTGCTAAAGCAGTTGGCACATCAGAAGTTAATGGATTATCAATTCCATCATTATCTTGGTATGGACCTTCAAAGAAGTCAATTCCAATTGCAGGAGGATTTGCTCCAATAGGGAAACTACATGGATCTGTTGACCCAACATCAGTATTCGTACCGTTGTAAGCATAACCTACACCTCTTTGAACATCACAACCTACATAATCATCATCAGAACATCCAATGTCCGGATCTGCCCATACTGCGAAGTATGTATCTTTTAATCTTTGTGTAGATCTGTTAACTAATTCATAGTTAAAGAATGTCATGTTATTGATTTCATCATTAGTTGCGAATGCAAATGCTTGCGCTCTAATTTCCATTCCAATAGCATCACCTTGAGTTTCCGTGTGAACATTACCTTTATCATTGAATATCCACCATCTAGTGAAATCGCCATAAAGTGTAACTTGACGAGAAGCTCTACAATCTACTTCATTGTTCAAATCATACCAAGGGTAATCACCATCAGCAGGATTATAAACTTGATCTCCATTCACATCTTTAAAAGGCGCAAGGTAAAAATCTTGAAATCTACTTACATCTCCATGTGCTGGCCAGTTAGTAATACTTGTAGGAATAGAATAATTTGGAAAATCCACTGCTTGATTACAAGTAGGATCTAATCCACAATTATACCATGAAACAAACTCATCTACTTCCGCTCTTGTAATATCAAAGAACTTATCGTATTCATTACAAACATCTGGTTCAATCTCAGCAGGTCCAAAATCTTTTGTTCCTTGAGACAAATCACCAGTACCGGCAATAACAGAAAGAGGTCCTGTCCAGAAATCATTTCCTGTTCTAAATGTCAATCCAGCCACTTTCAACTGATTATTAACATCTTTACCTCCCATCCAAAGTGCACCTGAGTACATTAGGAATTCCTGAGATCCTTTAGGAATCTCATAAGCAGCTCTGTTATTATTTCTGTCTTGCCACATGGACCCTCCAGTTTCAATCAAAGAACTTACGTTATTGTATTCCAAAAACTTCGTTGCAATGGCAGGGCTACAGTTTGCTGCTTTAGCTTGTAAAGAGTTCTTCCCACTTGTTGGAGTAGGCTTAATTCCAGACTTACTATAGTCGTACCAAGCAAATGAAGTATTTGCTAAAAATAAAGTTACCGTTATTGTTGTTAATATTCTATTCATATTATTTGTTATAAAAGGTAATATTTTAAAAATCTAATTTTGCACCCAATCTAATTGTTCTAGGTATACCAAAGTTGAATGGGTCATTCATTTTCATGATATAATAATTTGCAAACGCTTCAGAATCTCTTTGACTTTGAATTTGTGCTTGGTATTGAGCAGCATTCAAATATCCATCATCATCCGCATTACCTGTAGCTCTGTAAATGTCAAGGACATTTTGGAAATTAAACAGGTTGTTTACTAATAAGTATACATTCAAGTTAGCAGATTTCTTTTTCTCAGCACCAAACTTCAAAACAAAGTTTCTGTCAATTTGAAGATCTGATCTAAATGAACTTGGTTTTCTTGATCCATTAACTGTTCCTTTAATTCCTCCAGAGTTACCAGCAATAAAAGCTGTAGGGATAACTCCTTCTTGAGCAGAGTATGGTGTTCCTGAAGCAAAATATGAAACTAAGTTAGCTCCCATATTCTTAAGTAATTGAGTTTTTCCAATAGTTGGACCATTGTAATCCTCTCCTTCACCATATCTATAATCCATTGTAAATGTCAATTGGTGACGTTGATCGTAGTTGTACGGGAAGATAGTTCTCAAGTTAGGTTGACCAGAGTTAATTAATGCACTTTGAGATTGCGGATCAGAACCTGTTCCTTCAGCAAACTGTAATGTGTAAGATGCTCTTAATGTCACATTTCCACTTCTTCTTAAGTCAAATGCAGCAGTTAATCCTTTAATTGTTCCAAAATCTCTGTTACCCCATGTTCTGTATGAGTTAGGATAAGCACCAGCAACATTCACTAACGTCACTTGATTTCTTTGCTCTCTGTAGAATCCTGATAATTTCAAAGAAGATTTCTTAGAAAGCACTTGTTGGAAACCTAACTCATAATCAATAGTTGTTTCAGGTTTAAGGTTTGGATTATTAATCGTTCTGTTCAAACCTTGATCCAAGAAGTAATAATCAGTAATATCCAATCTGTTTCCAGTTGTTGGTCTTTTTGAAAGAACATCATAATGAGCAAAGAATAATGCTTCATCAGAAATTGGGAATGAGAATGCTACACGAGGCATTACAGTAATTTGAGGTTTGTAATCCTCAAAAGCTTTACTTTGAATCTCATCTGAATGACTTACATCATTCAAGTATGGATCTGGATCATTATTTCTTGCCCCTTTAATTAATTTAGGATCTGAAATCTCAGTTCCATTAGAGTTGTACCAAGTATTCTCTACTCTATATCCACTAATTGAAGTAGGGTCATTAATATCATTTACATAAACTACTGCAGATGATGGTAAATTTTCTGGGTGAGTAATTGAATTCCCTCCAATTTCATTAACATCTCCAATAGTCTTAGCTTCTTTAGTTAAGTATGGATCTTTCAATACCATTTGATTTGCATCAAATCTATCAATTCTTAAACCAACGTTGAAAATCAAATCATCAAAAGCAAATTTATCCATGATATATCCAGAGATATAAATTGGCTCGTATGCTCCGATTGATCTTAATTTATTCCCGAACTCATCAGTTTTATTGAAGAAATCATCGAATGAAGTTTTACCAGTTAATTTATTACCAGCATAATCATACCCGTAGTAACTAACGTAAGAACTTCCGTTGTTTAATAATTCATCAGCACTAAACATTCCTAGTGTTAACAAATTAGGATCAACATCGTCTAAATCAATGTAATCAACACCATCAGTATTGTACCCTAGTTCTTCTCTTAAATTGTAATCGAAAAATGATTGAGCATCAGAAGCAGAATATTCACCTGGTGCAGCATTCAACCTGTCATAATCAAATGAAGAGAAAGAACCAAAGTTTGATTCGTAAGGATTCTCAACATCTAACTCAGCAATGTGGCTGTTTGCTAACAATCTCATATTAGACCATAAACCAACTGGTGAAACACTAAATGCTCTATCAACTCTTTGCTCGTATTCAAAACCAATCGTTAAAGCGTGGTCACCGATATCTGCAGATCCCATTGCTGTAATTCTAAATTGAGTTTGCTCATTTTTAGAAGCTCCGTTGTATTGGTAACCAATATTTCTCCACAAACCGTATACATCTTGAGGTCTTTCTCCGTTCAATAGTCCACCACCATTTCTAATCTGACCAAAATCTTCATAATGATCTTCTACCTCGTCATATAATCCGAAGTATTGATTAGTTAATGCAGCCAAGTCTGTATTCGCTTCAGACGGAGTAAATATTACTTCAACATCATTGTATCCATTGTGATACCTTGCATCTGGAATAAAATCTCCATCATTATCTCTAAATTCGTATGACTTCTCCTGAATAGTTCTGAAGTACCCTACATGTCCATAGTTAAAATATCTATCCTCATGCGTATCATCTTCTACTCTTTGAGTTGACTTAGAGTAATCGACCATTATTGTATAAAAAGCATTTGAAATACCTCCAGACTTTCCTTCGTCATCTAATTGAGATTGGAAACGTTGTGTAAACTTCCCGTATGCTCTCCAATCAAAATCAGTTACTAAAGGATTGTTTTCGTAGTTCATCAACATATTATTGTTTGCTGAACTTCCCAAACCGGCACCATCATTTGATGAATGTCTTTGATTGAAATTCCCAGAACCTCCGAAAGTAAGATTCACGTTTGGTCCTGCATTGACATCTATTTTACCTGCAAGAGAAGCAGCTGTAGATGCTACATTTTGTCTGTATTTAACTTTTTCAAAAGAACTATCAGTTAAGAAATCAGTATTGTAATAAGTTCCTAATCCATTTGCAGAAGGTCTTAATGGACCAATACCTGTTGAATCTTCCAATGTTAAACTTCTTTTCACATCAGGCTTAAGACGATATTGATCAATTGCAAAAGGCCTTGGATCTAACTGATGCGTAAAGTTACCAGAAACAAAGAATCCCAATATAGGCTCAGTTTTTGCTCCTGTACTATCCTTTCTCATCAATAATGGTCCAGAAAGAATACCCTCGATCAAGTTGTAACCAAATCTATCCAATCCAAATGTCTTCATATCTTCTCTATCTCCATATCCAAAACCTGAAGTTACAGCTTCAACACCACCGAAGTAGAAACTTGAAGCCCCTCTAGTTGTAATAGAGATAATACCACCTGTTGCATCTCCATAATTAGCAGGTAAACCACCAGTCATTACAGAAACTTCTTCAATTGCAGCCTTAGGCAAAGCAGAAGAACCACGAACTTTAATACCATCAATGTAGTAATAAGTCGCATCACTTCTAGATCCCCTAACCGAAGTAATGTTACCATTACCATCAGATTGAACACCTCCTACAGTTGCTGCTATACTTGTAGCAGAACGCCCTGGCATTTTAGCAATATCTTCTCTGGAAACAGTTCCACCCGAAGCACCACCATCTTTATCAATTAACGGAATCTTATAAGACACGACCTTCACTTCCTGCAAAGTTGTATTATCTGACATTTGAATATCATCTAAAGGCACGATTTGATTACCCTTAACTAGAAGACCTTCCAGTTTGTATGTTTGGAAACCTACAAACGAAACCTCAAGGTCGTAAGTACCACCGTCAATGTTTGAAATCTTAAACTCACCATCAAAATTTGTAGTAACACCCGTTTTAAGGTTACCATTTTGATAAAGCGCTACGTTAGCAAATGGAATTGGCTCTCCCGTAGGGTCCAAAACTTTACCCTTGATAGAACCTCCTTGAGCAAACGTGAATGCTACTGCACACATCAGAAACAATGAAATTGTAAATCTTTTTATCATAGTTAGTCTTTTTAAAATATTGGTTTTTCAGTTGCTTTTTCTACACTCCTGATTCAACCGTTTTTTGTATAGTACTCTTTTAAACTAGCATACAAAGAAAATGATTATGAATTAAATTTTAACATATTTTCATAAAAAATAATCATGTTTTTTTGTAACTCCTCTATTATCAACTACTTCCGTAAAGATATTCTTTTATGATTTATTAACAAACACCTAATGAGGGAAAGGTAGGTCTCAATGTAATAATGGAAAATACTCAACGGGATATCAAACTTAAATCACTATTCCCATTGACTTCACATCGCTATTAATTAAAAGCTTTAATAATACTTTTCACTAATTTATGTCTAACCACATCTTGCTCATCTAAAAACACAAAACCAATTCCTTTGATATTTTGAAGTGAATCTTGTGCTTTTTTAAGTCCCGAAGATTGGTTCTTTGGAAGATCAATCTGAGACACATCTCCGGTGATGATAAATTTTGCAGATTTCCCCATCCTTGTCAAGAACATTTTCATCTGGTTTTCCGTGGCATTTTGACCTTCATCCAAAATAACAAATGCGTTATCCAATGTACGGCCTCGCATAAAAGCCAACGGAGCAATTTGAATAGTGCCGGACTCAATATACTCTTCCAGTTTTTCAGCCGGAATCATATCTCTCAACCCATCATAAAGTGGTTGAAGATAAGGGTCTAACTTTTCTTTTAAGTCTCCTGGTAAAAAACCCAAATTCTCTCCAGCCTCTACAGCAGGTCTGGTCAGAATAATTGTTCTTACCTCTTTATTTTTTAGCGCTCGAACTGCTAGAGCAACAGCGGTATAGGTTTTACCTGTTCCGGCAGGACCGATAGCAAACAACATGTCATTTTGATCAATAGACTCTACCATCTTCTTCTGATTCAACGTCCTTGCCTTTACTTGCAATCCTTTGTTGCCAAAAACGAGTACCTCATCCGCTTTATTAGCAAATTGCATCTCCTCTTTTGTTTTTCCTAGAATATTGAAAATGTTGTTTTCCGATAAGGAGTTGTATTTTTCGATGTGTGCCAGCAAGTCCAATATTTTTACCTCAGCAGCGGTTATTTCACTGTCCTCTCCATATAAATGAAGCTCAGCACCTCTTTGGACAAACTTCACCTTCGCAAAATTTTGTTCTAATATTTTCAGATTGGAATTTCTTATTCCAAGGAACGCAAGTACGTCTGTACCGGTAAGGTCAATAATTTTTTCTAGCAAATTGAATTTAATTAAAGTTGTGTTGTTCGCAAATTTATCGAAAATGTTTACAGAGCATTCATTTTTTCATTCAATTTGAAGATTAGAAAGAAAAATAATTAGCAACTGCAAGTGAGAATAATTACGCTAACAACTGATATGGGACACAAAGACTACTATGTAGCCAGTATCAAAGGCGCCATATATTCCAAAATAAAAGAAGCGGTTGTTGTAGATATCAGTCACGAAATAAAGCCTTTTGATATTGCCCATGCATCTTACGTTTTAAAAAACTGCTTCAGAGACTTTCCAATAGGCACCATACATATTGTAGGTGTAAATCCTGAACAAACTGAAGACTACAAACACATCGTCATTCAACAAGAGGGACATTTTTTTATAGGAGCGGATAACGGGTTGTTTTCATTAGTTTTTAATGAAATACCCGAACATATATACGAAATAGACGCTTCTCAATTTGATCATTTAACACAGTCATTTCCTACTAAGAACATTTTTATAGAGGTAGCTGGTAAAATTGCAGCCAATGCCTCTGTAGCAACTTTGGGAATAAAAAAAGAATCATTAAATAAGCGACAATTATTCAGACCAACTGTTGAAACTGATGTAATCAAAGGAACTGTTTCTTACATTGATGCTTATGGTAACATCATTACAAATGTGGATGAAGCACTTTTTGAGGAAGTTCGTGCCGAACGCAGTTTTAAAATATACTTAACTAGAGCAGGATACACCATTAGTAAAATCCACAAGAAATATAGTCAAGTCCCCGAAGGAGAAAAAGTAGCCATTTTCAGTAATTCAGGCTTTCTTGAAATTGCCATCAACAAAGGTGTTGATGGTTCAGGAGGAGGCGCAAATAAATTGTTTGGTATAAAATTAAACGATACAATTACGATTGAATTCGAATAATCAACACTTAATTTATATACTCTTCTCAATATAAGTTCTAACCTCTGGAATAGAAATTTTATCCAATACTTCCGTTGCAAAAGCACCAATTAACATTTCCTTTGCCGCTGTCTTACTCACTCCTCTTGCCTGCAAGTAAAATACTGCTTCCTCATCAAACTGACCGGTTGTTGCACCGTGACTACACTTAACATCATCCGCAAAAATTTCAAGTTCCGGTTTAGTATTCATTCTAGCTTCATCAGACAGAATTACATTATTATTCTGTTGGTAAGCCTCAATAACTTGCGCATCTTTATGGACAATCACTTTACCATTGAAAACACCAACTGACTTATCTTTAAGTATTCCCTTGTACAATTCACTTGAAGTACAATTGCTTTTAATATGCTCGATTTTAGTGTGATTATCAATGTACTGTTCTTCTGTACCTAAAAATAACCCATTCATTTCTGAATAACAATTTGTTCCATCCACCTGAATATTTAATCCATTTCTGATAAAGCCTCCAGACAACATAAACGTATTGATAGTGGCGGTAGAATCCTTTTCTTGATGTATTTCTTCCGTACAAATGTGCCTGTCACTCATTGAGAAATTTTGAATTTTCTCTATATTTAATTTGGCGTTTTGTTTAACGAATGACTCAGTTAAAGAATTGTTTAAATTCTCCTTTCCTTCCGTTGAATAGAACCCTTGTATAACTTTTGCTTCTGCAAATTTTTCAAGTACAATAAGATTTCGAGTATTACAAATCATTCCATTACCAGAAGTGACGTTAATCATATAAATCGGTTTTTCTACAATCACATTTTTTTCAACGTGAATAAAAACACCTCCTTGATTGTAAGCAGTATTAATACTTGTAAAAATCTCTTGACTTCTTTCCGCCAATTTATTGAAATGATTTTTAAACTCAACATTAGACACCGCTTCATTGATAGATGAAATGGTTACTCCAGTTTGCTTTTCTATTTTAGTAAACTCATTGCTAAATTTACCATTAATAAGCACCACAACATTAGCGTCCAACCCTTCCATTAAAAACTCCGACACTTGATTGACATCTGTAGCATCCGATTCGTAGTTTTTACTAAGGATCTTTCCTAATTTAGCATATCTCCAATCCTCTGTTTTTCTCTCTGGAAATGAACGCTGTTCAATCTCTTTCAAAGCAGACTTAACTACCTCCTCCATATTTTCGGAGATGGCTATGTCGAATATTTTTTCTTTAAGTAATGTCATAACTTGTTCTAAGCAAAATCCTTAATTAACCAATCATATCCTTTCTCCTCTAATTCGAGAGCTAAACTTTTATCTCCTGTTTTGATAATCTTTCCATTATGCAAAACATGAACAAAGTCTGGAATGATATAATCCAACAATCTTTGGTAATGCGTAATCACGATAGTTGCATTTTGATCAGTCTTCAACGTATTTACGCCATTAGCCACAATTCTTAAAGCGTCAATATCCAATCCAGAATCCGTTTCATCAAGAATAGACAACTTTGGTTCTAACATTGCCATTTGAAATATTTCATTTCGTTTTTTCTCTCCTCCTGAAAAACCTTCATTCACAGATCTGTTTTTCAACTTATCATTCAACTCTACTAAAGCCGACTTCTCTTTAACCATTGCTAAGAAATCTTTTGCAGATATAGGATCTAAACCTTTATGCTTGGCTCTTTCCGCCATAGCAGTTTTTAAGAAATTGATATTAGAAACCCCAGGTATTTCAACCGGATACTGAAAAGCCAAAAACAATCCTTCCCATGCTCTTTCCTCAGGATCTAAATCCAACAAGTCCATTCCTAGATAATCAACAGTTCCTCCTGTTACTTCATATTCATCACGACCTGCTAACACAGAAGAAAGTGTACTTTTTCCAGAACCATTTGGCCCCATAATCGCATGAATTTCACCTGCCTTAACTTCTAAATCTATTCCTTTAAGGATTGCCTTACCGTCAATCTCTGCTTGAAGGTTGTTTACTTTTAATATTGTTTGACTCATTGTATAAATGTCCTTTTATAATCTTTCTAATTAAATTCTAACCTACTGAATTCTCTAGGCTTATTTCTAATAACTTCTGTGCTTCCACTGCAAATTCCATTGGCAATTTGTTTAACACTTCTTTGGCATAGCCATTGACAATTAAACTAATTGCTCTCTCTTCACTAATTCCTCGTTGCTTACAATAAAACAATTGATCCTCTCCTATTTTACTAGTTGTAGCCTCATGTTCTAAATGAGCAGAACTATTTTCACACTCGATGTAAGGATAAGTGTGTGCTCCACATCTATCAGTCATCAGCAATGAATCACATTGTGAAAAATTTCGTGCGTTGCTAGCTCCTTTACCAATCTTAACCAAACCTCTGTATGAGTTATGACTTTGACCAGCACTAATTCCTTTTGAAATGATAGTACTTTTAGTATTCTTACCGATGTGTATCATTTTTGT
>CAJYBK010000017.1 GCA_913064955.1 uncultured Flavobacteriales bacterium | reverse complement strand
TTCCTCTTTGCTCATTATCTTAAATATTCTCTAAAGTCTTAACAAGTTTATATAATTATTGTTTAAGAAACTATTCTTTCCAAACTATTTCACCTGTTTTGTTAATGTACATTCTAGTGTTGTTCTGAGAAACATATGCCAAACCATTAATAAAATTTGCAGGCTGGTCAAATTGATAGTCAATTACTGTTTTGTTTTGGGTGTCTATAAATCCCCAAAGGTTTTTCTCATTTTTCTTTTTTAAAACGCAAGCTAAACCCTCTGAAAATGGAAATATATCTTTAGCGTCAACTTTAAAAAGTATCTCATTTTGCTTATTGATGATTTTTAAATCATTTACGGGAAATGGTTTATTCTTTACTATGGCCAGATTATCCGAAAAAGGAAAAACATAGGCATATTTTATTGGAATTTCTACCTTTCCTGAAGTGTTGATAAAACCCCATTTCTCATTCCGACCCTCCAAAGTCATAACACTTGCTAATCCATTTGAGAAATCCCATGCATAATTATATTTTGGACTAATAGCAATTGCACCAGTTTTAGAAATGAAACCCCATTTACCTTTATGGTAAATTCTTGCTAAACCTTCGGAAAAGTCATATGCCCCGTCAAATTGAATAGAAATAATAGTTTCCCCTTTTTCATTGATGAAACCAAATCGATTACCTAATTGAATCCTTGCTAAACCATCCGAGAATGAATATGCGTAATGACATCTAATAACATGTTTTGTTGTTCCAAGTGAATCTATAATAGCCCATTTGTCGTTGGACTTTGCTAAAGCAATGTTATTGTTGAAACTTGTTAATGCGTCAAATGCTGGAGATGTGAAACTTGGGTTATTAGCATTAATGTATCCAAATTTTTGACCTTTTTTAAATTTGCCAAATTGATTGTCGCTAGAAAAAGTAGTGTCACAATCTCCACATGAAATGGTTTCTCCCGTAGATGTAATCCATCCATCTGGAATGGAAAACAATTGAGCTAGTCCCACATTCCAAGAAAAGATGAATGCAAAAAGTGCAATTATGAGTGGTTTGTAATTCAAGTAAATAATATGTTTTAAATTTGACACGAATTACAAATGTAATCGTTTGCCGAGATACAGAGAAATATATATCAAAAAAGAAGCCAAAATAATTGTTTGGAGAATTGAAGAAACAGAAGAACAGTTGCTAAGTCTGTTAGTTGACTATAGTTTGCCAGAGAGTTTTCACAATTATAAATCTGCTTCCCACAGAAAACAATTCTTGTCAACTCAAATTTTGCTGCAGGCTGAAGGCGTCCTAGGTGAAATTTACAAAGATGAAAATGGGAAGCCTTTATTAAATAATGGCTTTGTTTCTATTTCGCATGATTCCAATTATGTAGCGGTTATGCTTTCCAAAAAGAAATGTGGAATTGATTTGCAAAGTCTTTCTCCAAAAGTCTTGCGTATATCTCACAAATTTTATGACCAATGTGATACACCACAAGAAGGAGATGAAGTTAGTTTTCAGACGCTTATTTGGAGTTTGAAAGAAGCGTTATATAAGATAAATGGAGATCCTATGGTTTACTTTAAAGAATACTTGAGAATAAACTCCATTAATAAAAACACTGCAGATTGTAGTGTTTTGTACCCAGCATATAAGTCAGATTACAAGATGTCTATTGGGAAAGTTGATCAGTTATATCTAGTTTATACGATTTGAGTATTCTAACTGACATACAAAAATCAAATTTCGGAGGGAAAAAGTTGTTGGCAATTTTAGTTGACCCAGACGATGTGTTGGATGTTGATCATTTGGTAAAGGAACTTAAAAATTCTCCACCAAATTTGATATTAGTAGGAGGCAGTGTTATTACCAAAAATAACTTCGAATTGGTGGTAACTACCTTGAGCAATGCGGAGATTGCCCCGGTTGTTTTGTTTCCTGGTGATGCTTCACAAATTGCAAAAGATGCTGATGGGGTGCTATTGTTGTCACTGATTTCCGGTAGAAACCCGGAGTATTTAATTGGTCAGCATGTAAAAGCCGCACGACATATAAAAGATTGGGGAAAGGAAGTTATTCCTACTTCATACATCTTACTGAATGGAGGGAATGTTACAACGGTGCAAAAAGTAAGTGAAACGCATCCAATCAGCCAAATGGATATTGATTTGATAATTGATACGGCTTTGGCTGGTCAGCAAATGGGCCATCAATTATTGTATTTAGAGACCGGTTCTGGTGCGCTTGAAACTGTTAGTTTAGAGGTTATTTCTTCAGTTAAGCAGATGCTTTCCCTTCCTCTAATTGTTGGGGGAGGAATTAAGTCGGTAGAGAAAGCTAGGGCTATATGGGAAAGTGGGGCAACACTTATAGTCATTGGTACCGCATTCGAGAAAGGAGGAATCAATTTGGAGGATTTACTTCTTCAGCGAGACCAGTTGAACGGTAATTAGGTTTTTTTTCGTAACATTGTCTATATAAATCAGGTGCAAATGCGACTAATAGTTTTTTCTAGTTCAGATCGGTCAATTTCCGAAGCAAAAGAAGTGAAAGAGATGTTCGATCATGGTTTAGAGCATTTTCATTTAAGAAAAGCCAATTTTAATCAAAACGAACTTTGCGCTTATTTGGATGTTATACCAAAGGAATATCACAAAAGAATTGTTTTGCATTCCAACCATCATTTAAAAAAAGCCTACAAATTAGGTGGGTTGCATTTGAGCAGAACTCATCGAAAAAAGAAGTATAAATCGAACTGGAAATTTTGGAAATTTAAAGTAGTAAATTCAAAATTGTATTTCACGCGTACGTACAGCAAGTTGAGTACATTAAGCGAGGATAAAAGAGTTTATAAATACGTTTTCTTAAGTCCTATTTATAACAGTATCTCAAAAAACGGTCATTCTGGTAATTTTGGAAATAGAAGTATTACCAAATATGTCAATTTAGCAAAGTCACCTGTAATTGCTTTGGGTGGGGTAGAAATAGATAAATTTGAAGAGTGTAAAAGTCTCGGTTTTGAAGGCGTAGCATTACTTGGAGCAGTTTGGAATGATGAAAATTTATCTCCTTTACAGGTCTTCCTGAAAGCAAAAGAGGCCGCTAAATCTCTTTAGTTGATAAGTCCAAAAAAGCGTTATTTTCGACATCTTTTATGAAATCATTGATAATGGCAATTGTAGTATGGGGCTGTATCATATAAAACAAGTGTTCTCTAAATATTTCTGTTTCTTCAATATTGGTAATGTCTAAGATTTTGACATTTGCAGAGGAGTTATAAACTTCTGGTAAGAATTTAGCGATAGGGTCATTTTCGCTTTTTAAAATTAGTGTAGGTATTTTATATTTTAGAAAGCCCTTGAGTTGAGTCAAATTGTCAAATTGTTTTGAATCTTGCAAAGATGAATATACTTGAATAGCAAAGATTTTTATAGGGAGTCTGTTTAAAGTATGTTTAATAGGTATTCTGTTAAGTGCAGGCAATGTATCCATGTCTGATAATAAATTCATTATTCTAGACTTGACTGCCGTCCAAATTCTTTGGTGGACTGAAGTGTCTGACATGATAAGCCATTTGGATAGTTTAATACCAATATTTCTAGAGAGTAGTTTTGGTTGCAACGGTATGATTGCTCTAGTTGATTTGAATAGGAATCTATCTGCTTTAGAAATCTTAGACTTAAGAATGACATTGTCCAAAAAATTAAGAGACGCATGTTTTGCCTCTTGGCCAAAGAACGGGTTGCAGCCAATTCGCCCTTTTACATATTTTTGGAAATTGGGCAGTTGATCCATCTGATCGTCAATCATAAGCATATAATTGTTAGCCATAGAGTGGTCAAAAATATAGACTGGGTGCCCTTTTTTCCCAAAATACCCAACCGCTTCGTTGATGTTGTCTACGACAAATTGTGAGTATTCGGCTTTAGGCAAGTGAAAAGGCACGGTGCCATAGTGCATAGCTCCAGCAATATATTTGTGTGTTGGTAAAAAAGCTAACAGCGCATCAAAGGTATTTAAGCCTAGAAATCCATGAATTATTAATATCACAGGTAATTTTTTTGACGCATTTTCCTTGTAAGGAATCGATAAATCAATTTTTATGGATGTGTCGCCAAAATGGGTGTTTCTTACAATTTCTACTTGCGGCCAAGTCAAGGCGTTGTCATCGACAAAAACCTTCATTCGTTCCTCTACGTTGGTTATGAAACGCAGAAAAGAGGGGCTTTTGTTCTCACGTGCCCATCGATAAAAAAGCCAAGCCAAAGGTCTTCTTTTGTCTGATTTTGTAGCCAAAAATGCAATTCTCTCAGACTGCATAAGAAAAAAGGGGGTGAATGTTAATTCCGGCTCTTTTGTGTCATTGACCAAAACGACATAATCTTTAGATTGAAAGGCAGCGGAATTTCTTGTGATTCCTGCTACAAGTCCTCTTGGGTCTGAGGCTAAAAACACATAGTTCAACCCTTTACGATTGTTGTCTTCGAAATATTGAGATAAGATTTTGTTTAGACCAACTCCGTAACCTGCTAAGTCACTTCTATCAAGTGACCTTCCAAGTATTTGGTCTTTGCTTATTTTAGATGTTTTAAGGAGTTGCTTCATGAAAGAAACTGCATCCATGACATCCATTAATCCTCTTTGTTTTTTTAATTTAGAGTTGACAAATGTGTATCGAATTAATTCAGGATTTTTAAGTTCATGATAATGCTCAAGAATGTATTCATAAGGACCTGAGGGAGAAATGCCGTGAGATAATCCCACTATAAATAATTCACCCTTTTTAGTTGTAGCATTTGCATATTGAATGAAATCAACTCCTACCGCCTGATCGAACTCTGGCTTTGTGTGACAAAATAACGTTTCAGGAGCTTTATAATTGTCTGAATCTGTGCTACCTTTTATTAAATAATGCTTTAAACTATTCTTCATTTTATTAAGAGTGGGGTAGTCTTAATTAGTTTAGTACAAGATAATAAAAACTGAAGGAATTCGATTAGATTTATTATAAAAATATTTTCTATTTAATGTTGCTATATTTGTAGTAATGGCTTTCGATAAATATCCTAAAAGACTTATTCTAGCAGAGAAGACCGCTAAGTTGATGCTACCGTTAATCCAAAAGTACCATCGCGCTAAGTTCATAGGTATGGAAAATATTCCTGATCAAAGTTTCTTAGGGGTAGGTAATCACCTGGGAGTTTACTTTATGCCTGAGTCTTTTCTATGGATAGGTAAATATCATACGTTAAAAGGAAAGCCGCCAATGAAAGTGTTGGTACATCATCTGTTTCATAATGTTGCTAAGTTTTTTAGATTACCAGAAGCAGAATTCGGCATTGTAGATGCAAATCCAAAGTACGCCATTTCTGAATTGAAAAAGGGTAACGCATTAACCGTTTACCCAGGTGGAGATCAAGACAATACAAAGTCTTTTTTTGACAGAAATAAAATTGAGTTTTACAACCATCATGGTTACATCAAACTAGCTGTTAAGGCAGGAGTGCCAATTTTACCCATAGTTGGAATTGGTGGTGGCGAAACATTATTTGTACTAACTTCTGGACACCAGTTCACAGAAAAATCAAAGTTAGCGCAAAGGTTTAAATTGAAAAGTTGGCCAATTTATTGGTCTTTTCCATTTGGTTGGCACATTGGCCATGGACCAAGGTTATCTTTGCCCTTACCTTCTCAGGTTACTATAAGTGTCTTACCACCAATTTCGTTGTCTCACTATTCTGAAAAGGATCTAGAAGACGAGTCCCTTTTAAAGAAAATAAATTCGGACATTGAAAATATAATGCAGAAAGAGATGGATAGACTCGCTGAACATCGCATTCCTATATTAGGGCAAGTGGATGATTTATTTTAGTAAACTATACGTGCAGAGTTAAGTTTATTTAGACCTCCTTTTGTAATAGAAAAGCACCTTTTATACTTTTAGTAGATTTTTTAATCAATTTCGGAAACATTTTCATATTGAAATTGTTTCCTTTGTGTAAATTCTATTAAATGATGAATAAAATAATATCAATAGTACTTATTCTAGTTAGTTTTTCTGCAATTTCTCAGGAGAAATTTACTATAAGTGGATCGGTAAAAGATAATACCAACGGAGAGGATTTGATTGGGGTGAACGTTTTGGTGAAAGAGATTGAAGGTTCTGGTGCAGCCACAAATGTATATGGCTATTATTCTATTTCTGTTCCAGCAGGAACTTATACTTTGTTATATCGATATGTTGGGTACACTATTATAGAAGAAACGGTAACTATCACAGAAGATATCATTAAAAATATGGAATTGGTTCCTGAAAGCGCACAATTAGAAGAGTTTAAAGTGACCGCTCAAAAGGATGATGAAAATATAAAATCTAATGAAATCAGTACGATTAAATTTGATCCAAAGGAAATAGAAACAATACCTGTTTTATTTGGTGAGAAAGATATATTGAAAACAATTACTTTATTACCAGGGGTTAAGACTGGTGGTGAAGGAAACTCGGGCTTCTTTGTAAGAGGTGGAGGAGCTGATCAAAACTTAATTTTATTAGATGGCGCGCCCGTGTACAATGCATCTCATTTACTTGGATTTTTCTCAGTGTTTAATTCTGATGCTTTAAAGGATATAAACCTTATCAAAGGTGGTATGCCGGCTGAGTACGGGGGTAGAGTATCCTCTGTCATGGATATCAAAATGAAGGAAGGTAACAGTAAAGGCTTAAGTGTGAGTGGTGGTATAGGTACTATTTCCTCCAAACTTACAGTGGAGGCGCCAATAGTAAAAGATAAAGGTTCTTTTATTATTTCTGCAAGAAGAACATACGCTGATGTGTTTTTAAGATTTGCGCCAGATGAAGGAAGTACAGAAGGTCTAAAAGAATCAGTATTGTATTTTTATGATTTAAACGCCAAGGCAAATTACGCTATAACTGAAAAAGACCGAATATTCTTAAGTGGTTATTTTGGTCGTGATAAATTTGGCTTTGGAGATCAATTTGGCTTTGATTGGGGTAATGCTACTGGAACGGTAAGATGGAATCATATTTATAATAGTAAACTTTTCTCCAATACATCATTTATGTATAGTAACTATGATTACAGAATTAATATTGGAGCAGCAGGTTTTTCGTTTGGATCAACTATACAGGATTTTAACTTCAAACAAGATTTTCAATATTTTGCTAATGACAAACATAATGTGAAGTTTGGAATTAATTTAGTGCATCACACTTTTTCGCCAGGTGAAGTTGAGGTACAAGAGGGATCACCCTTACTGGCTTCAGAAGTTCAAAATAGTTTAGGTTTGGAAGGAGCAGCATACATTTCTGATGAGTTTAAAATAAGCCCTCTTTTTAACATAGTTTTTGGAGTTAGGTATTCAAATTATGCTGCATTGGGTAATGGGAATATATTTGAATATGATGAAGATGGAAACGTATCAGATACTACTTTTTATGAAAAAGGACAAGTGACTAAGTGGTACCATGGCATTGAACCTCGATTAGCAATGAATTATATAATTAATGATGTAAGTTCGGTCAAAGCGTCTTACGCAAGAAACAACCAATATGTGCATTTACTGAGTAATAGTACTACCGGTTCTCCTACTGATATTTGGTTGCCAAGCAGTAATAACATTAAGCCACAGATTTCAGATCAAGTGACTTTAGGGTATTTTAGAAATTTTAGAAAAAATATGTTTGAATTTTCTGTAGAAGGTTACTATAAAACTTTGGATAATATGATCGACTATAGGACAGGGGCAGAGTTAAATTTTAATGCAACAGTTGAAGGTGAATTGGTCTATGGAGAAGGAAGAGCTTATGGAGTTGAATTACTTCTTAGAAAGAAAAAAGGTGATTTTACTGGCTGGGTAGGGTATACTTTATCAAGGTCTCAAAGACAGTTTAAAGAGATTAATAATGGCGATTGGTTTTCTGCTAGGCAGGATAGAATTCATGATATCAGTGTAGTACTAATGTACTCATTTACCGAAAGGCTGAAAGCGTCTGCATCCTGGGTTTATTATACGGGAGATGCGGCTACTTTTCCGAGTGGAAAATATGAAATGGATGGTGCTGTTTATAATTATTTTACGGAAAGAAATGGAAATAGAATGCCAGATTACCACAGGTTGGATGCTGGTGTAACACTTTATGGTAAAGAGTTTAAAACTTCTGTAGATCCCGATTCTGGGGAAGAAATAAAAACGAAAAAGCGTTTTCAAAGTAATTGGAATTTCTCCGTATATAATGCGTACGCAAGAGAAAATGCTTATCAAATTAATTTTAGAGATAGTGAAACAAATCCGGGACAATCAGAAGCGGTGCAATTGTCTTTGTTTAAAGTTATCCCATCAATTACTTACAGTTTCAATTTTTAATATTAAAACAATGAAAAGATTTAGTTTAATAGCTTTGTTGGGCATGTTAATGCTTAACTCATGCGAAAAAGTCATACAGTTAGATCTGAATGATGCAGAAGAGCAATATGTTGTAGATGCAATGGTTTCAAATATTGATAGGTTTAACTATGTGAAACTTTCAAAATCTGCTACTTTTTATGAAGGAAGTGATTTTGCGCCAGTTGAAGGTGCAGTTGTAACCGTTACTGATGGAAATGGTGTTGAATTTCCTTTATTAGAAACCTCTTCTGGTTTTTATGAAAACCCTTTATTAGTAGGTCAAGCATATATGCAATATACGTTGAAAATTGAAGTGGATGGGAATCTAATAGAAGGAAGTACATACTTACCTGGTAATTCTCAGATTGATAGTGTCGTTACTTTGCAAAATCAAGGTGGTTTCTTTGGGACGGACTTCACATCATTCGTTTATTGGTCTGATAATGCCAATGAGAAAAATTATTACAGACTAAGAGCATATAGAAATGATAGTATCCAAACTAATATTTATGTCACTGAGGATAATTTGTTCAATGGTATAGCTACGGGTACACCATTATTCAGTACTTCTTATAAAGAAGGTGACTCTGCTGTTGTAGAGTTAATGGAAATTGATGAGGTTACGTATAAGTACTGGCTAAGTTTAGACCAGGTTTCCAATTCTCAAAATGCTGCTCCTGGAAATCCTATTAGTAATTTAAGTAATGGAACTTTAGGATATTTTGGCGGTTACAATATGGACATAGATACTGTTGTTGTTGAGTAACGGCTAGTATCAAGGTGTTGACGTTTAAAAACTTTTTACTAGTCAAGTTTAATTTTAAAAGTATATCTATCTTTGTTTCATGCAAAACAAAGAATTGCTTGATATATCATTAGTTATACCTCTGTTTAATGAGGAAGAGTCTTTGCCTGAGTTGGTGGAATGGATTGATAAAGTCTGTGTAGGCCATAACTTTAAGTATGATGTCTGGTTGATTGATGATGGGTCAACGGATAATTCTTGGGAAGTAGTCGGGCAACTTCAAAAAAGGTTTGACACCGTCAAAGGAATTTCTTTTAGAAGAAATTATGGTAAATCTGCAGCACTTAATGTTGGTTTTGAGCATGCTCAAGGCAAGGTGGTTATAACCATGGACGCTGATTTGCAAGATAGTCCTGATGAAATACCAGGTCTTTATGATATGATTGTGAAAGATGGGTTTCATTTGGTCTCAGGATGGAAACAAAAGAGAAAAGATCCGCTTTCAAAAACGATTCCTACTAAACTCTTTAACTGGGCTACTAGAAAAATGAGTGGTATAAGTTTGAAAGACTTCAATTGTGGTCTGAAAGCTTATGATAAAAAGGTAGTAAAAAGCATTGAAGTTTACGGTGAGATGCATCGGTATATTCCTGTGATTGCAAAGTGGGCGGGATTTACTAAGATTGGTGAAAAACCAGTTCATCATCAAGAGCGTAAATATGGAGTGACAAAGTTTGGTTTAGAAAGGTTTGTAAATGGGTTTTTAGACCTGTTTAGCATAACATTTCTTGGTAAGTTTGGTAAAAGACCTATGCACTTCTTTGGTTTAATAGGAACATTGATGTTTGCAATTGGATTTGCTTTCTTTTTATGGTTAGGAATTGATAAACTTTTTATAGATAAAACAGCAAGATTGCTGGCGGGAAGGACTGAATTTTATATTGCATTGGTTGCAATGATTATGGGTGTTCAAATGTTTTTGGCCGGATTCCTAGGAGAGATGATTGCTAGAAATAATCCGCAGAGAAATGTCTATCTAATTAAAGAAAAAATTAATTCTGGTGAGTAATACTCAACCTAAAAACATTGTAATTGTTGGTCCTGCTTATCCATTGAGAGGTGGTATCGCTAATTTCAATGAAGCCTTGGCGCTATCCATTCAAAAGGAAGGTCACAAAGTGAGTATATTTTCGTTTTATTTCCAATATCCAAATTTTTTGTTTCCGGGGAAGACACAGTACGAAACATCTGAGAAAAAACCTGCTAATCTTAATATATCAAATACTATAAGTTCCGTAAACCCGATTTCATGGGGTAAAACAGCAAAAGCAATTGCGTCAGCTAAACCGGATTTAGTGATTATTCGGTTTTGGTTACCCTTTATGGGACCTGCATTAGGAACTATTGCTAAAAAACTTAGAAACAAAGGTGTTAAGGTGGTTGCAATTACTGATAATGTTATACCTCATGAGCATAGAGTTGGAGACAAAGCACTGACTAAATACTTCCTTAAGAACTGTGATGGGTTTATTACATTATCTAATTCAGTTCTAGAAGACATTAGTAAGTTTACTAGTAATCCCAATAAGATAAAATTAGCCCATCCATTATACGATACTTTTGGACCAAAAAGTAATAGAGATGAAGCTATTAAAAAGTTAGAATTGGACGAATCTAAGAAATACCTTTTGTTTTTTGGTCTGATTAGAGAGTATAAAGGATTGGATATTGCAATCGAAGCAATGGCTGATGCTAGAGTTAAAAAGATTGGTGTTAAATTGATCGTGGCCGGTGAGTTTTATGACAAGAAAGAAAAGTACATGTCTCTTATTGAGAAACTTAGTCTAAAGGAGAATGTTATTGTATTAGATAAGTACATTCCTACAGAAGAAGTTAAAAACTATTTTGCTGTAAGTGATGCTGTTGTACAACCTTATAAAACGGCTACTCAAAGCGGAATAACACAAGTGGCTTATCATTTCGACAAACCTATGATTGTTTCAAATGTTGGAGGTTTGCCTGAAATAGTGCCGGATAATGTAGTTGGTTTTGTTGTTGACCCCAATTCCGAAAGTTTTGCTCAAGCCATCAAGAAAATTTATGAAAGTGATAATGTAAGTCGCTTTGAACAAAACATGGCAGAAGAAAAAAAGAAGTTCGAATGGTCATTCTTTGTTGCGGAACTTCTGAACTTTGCAGACACTATTCCATTGGGTTAGGTAAGTAGTTTAGAATAAGTGATTCATACTCTTTCCAAAAAACATAAACTATTCCTACAATTAATAGCACAGTTGAAAGTCTTAACCATATATTGACTTTTGATATCATCACTGCAACTACACCAGCAATAAAAAGTAATGGAGCAATAAAACTTCCTAAAATTGGTAATATTACTGGTAGTAATAATGCGATAAGCATGGAGAATAAGCCTATTGGATAATTTGTATAAAGCTTATTTGTTTTTTTTAATTCTTCGGAGTGGTTCAATTTTTGTTTCTTAGATTTGTGATTAATTGTTTTACAAAGATAAATTGAAAATTATGATAACTATTAAGAATATAGGAATAATGGTATTAATTGCTGGATTGGCAATATCATGTAATTGTAAGAAGAAAGTTACGGATACCGTAGATACAGAAAAAGTAGCAATGACGAATAAAGTAATAGTAAAGCCTGGTTATACAGGTCCCAAAAGTAATGATGCTTTCACAGTGGATAATGCGTTGATTAAGGGAGATAAATTAGTAATGTATGTTACTTATGGCGGTGGTTGCAAAAATCACGAATTCAAAGCATTTGCAAGTGATGTTTACATGAAAAGTATGCCTCCTAAGTTGGGAATTACTATTGAGCATAATGCAAATCAAGATATGTGTAAAGCTTTGGTGAGCGATACATTGACGTTTGATATTAGTACAGTAAAGTACCCAGGAAAAGATAAAGATTATACAGTTGTCTTAAATGTTAACAACTGGAAAGGAGATTTATTCTATAAATATTAAATCGCCTCTACTGGAGTGAATTTATATTTGTCTAAAAATGTACTCCAATTCCAAATATAATTTAACATGATGCTATCCATTCTTTTTAAGAATAAAGGATTTGGAGCATCAAGTTGAGCAAAGTATTCATCTTGGTATTGTCCCAATTTGTATTTGTAAAATAGCGCTTTAGACATTCCGTAAATAATGTTTTTAGAAGGATGATTTACTCTGTATAGGAAATCAGTGTACTCCTTAAAAATAGTATTCATTTCGTCATAAGACAGCCCGAAAACTGTTGCAAATTTTTGAGTGATTTTACCTTTTAAAACCATTTCTTCAGTGTTACTAAAGTATCTGGTTAGGTAAGAGAAGTTTCCCACGACCAAAATCATTAAGAATTTGTCACTGTCGTCTTTTGCTATTGTTGGACGTGCTTTAAATTCTGGATCGTTGCAGATTGACTCTACTACATCTCCAAAACTATTGTCTACCGCTTGCAACATTGAATTAACAAAAATGTTGGCCAATTTCTCCTCTGTAATTTTCTTTCTTCCGAATAATGATGATATCATAATGTTGTAGTCTTTCTCACATACAAAATTAAGAGTCCTTTCAGATGAAATTGATTTCATTTTTTTGCGTTATCCACAAAGTTATTAACCGAGAATTTGATGGAAGTAAACATCGGATTCTGAATAACTCCATTGGATTTTGGATTAATCCTTGTATCCATCCTTGTACTTTTGAACTTAAATTATACTAATATGCAGCAATTTACCAGAAGCTTTATACTTATTACATTGATTTTGACTAGCGTTTTTAGTCAAGCTCAAACAGAACGTCAATTTACGTTGGATGATTTTTATGATTATAATCCAATATTGGAACGTAAAGTGGATGAGGTATTCAATAAAATGAATGACACTTTGAGAGTTGGTCAATTAATTGTACCAGCGGTTGGAGAGCATGGTAAAAAGACACCTCATGTGGTTGCCTTGGCTGCTAAAGGATATATTGGGGGAGTTTTACTTTTAAATGGAACGGTAGACAGTTTTACTGATTTTGTAAATCAATTTGATAGTATCGCTGATACTAATGGCTATTTGAGACCAATATATAGTGCTGATGCAGAGCCTACTTTAATTAAGTATAAGATTAAGGGCACAACACCTGTCCCTAAAACAAATATGATAAAATCGAAAGAAGAGGTGGTCTCAGTAACTAAAACCATTTCAGCAGATTTGAATAAAATTGGTATTACACAGAATTTTGCACCAGTAATAGATGCGTCTCCTAATAAAACAGTGAGCAATAGTTCCTTTGGGTTGAATATGGATACGGTAATTAGTTTTTCTAATCTGTTTATTGATGAAACCCAAAAGAATGGAATTGTGGCGACAGCAAAGCATTTTCCAGGACATGGTTTTGTGGTTGGAGATACACATAAGAATTTGGTCAACATTGATGGTGAAATGAAGGAAGTGGACAATTACAAGCCGGTAATAAAAAATGGAGTTTTGTCGATTATGGTTGCGCACATAGCAGTAAAAAACAATACTAAATACAATACAGATGGACTGCCTTCAACTTGTTCCAGAGCCATTGTGACCGATTTGCTTAAAAAAGATTTAAAATTTAGAGGTTTGGTAATTACCGATGCCATGAACATGGGAGGTGTAGTTGCTGTTCCAAATTCAGGATTAAAGGCTATAATGGCTGGTTGTGATCAGTTGTTAATGCCAGTAGAAGAAGAAAAGGATATTTTCGATATTTTAACAGAACTTCATGCTAACGAAGATTTTAAATACCAAGTGTATGCTTCTGTCAAGAAAATCATAAGAATGAAAATTTGTTTAGGGCTTATTGATTAACTTTGTATTCTTAAAATATTTTTAGACATGAAAAAAGCAACAATACAAACAGAGAAAGGTGATATGATAGTGGAGTTTTACCACGATGATGCACCAAAAACAGTAGCCAATTTTATCAAATTATCCGAAGATGGATTCTATGATGGATTAACATTTCACAGAGTGATCCCTAACTTCGTAATTCAAGGAGGTTGTCCTCAAGGAACTGGTGTTGGTGGTCCGGGATATAAAATTGATTGTGAGTTGGATGGCGACAACCAATTTCACGATAGAGGAGTTTTGTCAATGGCGCATGCAGGTAGAAATACTGGAGGTTCGCAATTCTTTGTTTGTCACAGTAGAGCACAAACTTCTCATTTAGATAGAAACCATACTTGTTTTGGAAAAGTAGTTGAAGGTGTTGATATTGTAGACGATATTAGAGAAGGTGACAAAATCATATCAATTAAAATATCAGAATAATGAGATTTGGAATTGTTTTAATTTTTAGCCTTTTATTTCTTGGGTCGGCAATAGCTCAAACTGAATTTGCAAAATTTAGTATTGGAGAGAAAAAATATGAAGTCAAAATAGACGATAACATAGTAGCAAGTATGTCCATGGGAGAAACGGTAATGTTGTCTGCTACAGATGGTCAAGGAACAAGTGTTACTACCATGGTTCCCGCTCAAGTTGGTGAGTACAAAGCAACAGGGGGATTTACTTCACCAATGTTGACTATTACCCTTTCTGCATCTGATGTTTATAATCTAAAAACAGGTAATATCACTATTACGAAAGTAGAAGGTAAAACTTATACAGGTAGTTTTAAAGGTGAGGTAATGTTAATAGGAGAGGAACAAGCACAAAAGGCTTCTGGAACTTTTTCTATTACATTGGATATGTAATGATTTCGCAAAATCAAATAGTTATTAAAAACATCGGCAAGAAATCTATCTTGGCCGATGTTTCTTTTTTAGGTAATGCCACTAATAAACCTGTTGTGATTTTTTGTCATGGTTATAAAGGGTTTAAGGATTGGGGAGCTTGGAATTTGGTTGCGGATTATTTTGCGAAAGAAGGTTTTGTATTTTTTAAATTTAACTTTTCCCACAATGGTGGCTCCATTGAAATTCCCATAGATTTTCCAGATGAAGATGCATTTGGGAAAAACACCTATTCATTGGAACTGGATGATTTAAATCAAGTTTTGAATTATGTGGAATTAAACTTTGCTGGAAGTCAAATTTATGTAATAGGTCACAGTAGAGGCGGTGGAATTGCTACTTTGGTAACAGGTCAGGATCAGCGTATTGCAAAATTAGCAACTTGGGCTGCTGTGTCTGATTTTGAAAGCCGCTTTCCAAAAGGACAGGAGTTGGCTCTTTGGAAAAAAAATGGAGTAAGGCATGTTATCAATGGAAGGACGAAGCAATCCTTGCCTCACAATTACTCGTTTTATGAGGATTTTGTTAAGAATAAGTCGAGATTGACTATTTCTAAATGGTGCAAAGAAATAAAAGTACCACATCTTATTGTTCACGGAGAATTGGACGAAGCTGTGCCACTATCTGAAGCAAAGGAGTTACAGAAAGTAAATTCGGGTTCAAAAGTGTTTTTTCTGGAAACGAATCACACCTTTAACACAAAACATCCGTGGAATAAACAGGTTTTATCTAATGATTTGGAAATTGTATGTAGTGAAACTTGCTTATTTTTCAAGGATTAAGAAATGAATCTACCTAAAGGAAACAAAAAACATTCAAAAACGTTTCCGTTGTTTTTTATTTCGAGTACATTTGTCTCCGAAATGGAAAATGAAGTAAAATTAGAATTAACAGCCAAGATTGCCGATGTGTTTATGCGCTATGGTGTTAGGAGTGTCAATATGGATGATATTGCACGAAATCTATCTGTGTCTAAAAAGACACTTTATAAATATTTTAAGGATAAAAGTGACGTAGTAATAAGTGTTACTCAGTTGATGACCGAAGGTGAGGAGTGTCAATTTGCAAAAATTGAGGCAGAGTCTGAAAATGCCATCGATGAGATAATTCGTTTAAGCGAATTCGCTAACCAGATGCTGAAGGATATGCACCCTTCTGTTATGTTTGATCTGCAGAAGTATTATCCCGAATCTTTTCAGGTGTTTTTAAATCACAAAAGAGTTTTTGTTGCAAATAGTGTTGAACAGAACCTACTTAAAGGAATAAAAGAGGGTTTGTATCGTGACAATATTGATGTAGTTATTATATCAAGATTATACCTTTCTATGATTGACGCTATTTGGAACACTGAATTATTTCCTAATAATGAATATTCCTTTGCTCAAATTCACCTAGAAATGATCAGGTATCACATTAGAGGGATGGCTTCACCTGCGGGCATAGAGTATTTGAAAAAAAGAATTTCTAAAAACTTACCAAATTTATAATGAAGATGAAAATTACAATATCATTAGTTGCGTTGTGTCTTTTTGGCACTGCTTTATCTCAAGATGTTTTTACTATTGAGCAGGCGCAGGCATATGCTTTGGAGCATAACATGGAAGTGTCCAATGCTAAGTTGGATGAGAGAATTATGGAAGCCAAAATTTGGGAAACAACAGCCGCAGGGTTGCCCCAGGTTTCAGCCAAGGGAGAATTCATGAATTATATCGATATTCCTACTCAAGTTTTGCCGGCAAATGCATTTAACCCAATGGCTCCTGAAGGTGAATTAATTGGTCTTCAGTTTGGTACAAATTATAATACCACAGGAAGTGTTAGTGCTTCACAATTGGTGTTCAGCGGAAACTACATAGTAGGTCTTCAAGCGGTGAAAGCATCATCGCAAGTCTACTCGCAATTAACAGAGAAAAAAGAGATAGATGTGAAGTTTAATGTTGCTGAAGCATTTTATACAGTTTTGATTCTTCAACAAAATAAGGGAATATTGGACAGTTCTTTGTTGAATATGAGGGAGTTATTAAGTATGACAAATAAGCTTGTAGATGAAGAGGTGATGCTCAGAACAAACGCCTATCAATTGGAGTTAGGTGTATTGCAAATGCAAAACGCCATTCAAACTATCGAATCTCAAGAACAATTAGCGATTAATTTATTGAAGTTTCAAATGGGGTATCCAATGGAGCAAAATCTTTCTGTTACTGGTGACGTAAATTCTGTAGCTTCAGGAGATGCAGGAGCTATTTCAGTGGAAAGCAATATTGATTACAAAATTTTAAATACACAATTGAACTTAAACCAATTAAGTCTTAAAAATACTAAAGCAAACTACCTGCCATCGTTGGCTGCTTTTTTTACTTATCAGAAACAGGCACTTCGTAATGATTTTGACTTTTTCGATAGTAGTAAAGAATGGTATCCAACTACGTTATGGGGGTTGACTTTAAATATCCCAATTTTTAGCAGTGGTCAGAGAATGTCACAAGTGAAGCAGGCATCTATTGAAGTTGAGAAAACTGAACAAAATATAGCTCAATTCAGCGAAGGTTTAAAAATGCAAATATTTCAAGCAACGACTAATTATGATTTAGCCAAGAAAAAGTTAGAGTTACAAGTTAAGTCAAGAGGTTTTGCAGAAAAAGTGCTCATTGATACACAAGTGCTATACAGAGAAGGTACAGCAAATAGTATTGAGTTGACTCAAGCACAAAATCAGTTATTAACTGAACAAACCAATTATACCAACGCGCTTTATGAATTGATTAAAGCCAAATTACAATTAGAAAAATTAGCCAATTAAAATAGTACAACATTTAAGTTATAAAAGCAATGAAAAAATCAATCATAATAATCGGAATAGCAACTCTTTTGTCTTCATGTGGAGTTTCGGAACTTGAAAAGTTGCAAGCAGAAAAAGCTGATTTGGAATCTACGATTAATAGTTCTACTGCACGGTTGAGTGAAGTTAAGGAGGAGATTAGCAAACTGTCTGAAGATGAAGAAACTGATTATCCGGATGTTACCGTTGTAAAAACAACGCAAGAAACTTTTGAGCACTTTATCAAAATTCAAGGAGTAGTTGAAGCTGGTGAAATGGTCATGGTAACACCTGAAGTTGGAGGAGTGATTTCTTCGTTGAATGTTAAGGAAGGGCAACGTGTTACTAAAGGTACTGTGCTTGCAACATTCGATAGTAAAGATATTTCAAGCAGCAAGGCGGAAATTAACACCCAATTAGATGTAGCAATTAAACTAAGGGATAAACAACAGAAGTTGTATGATCAAGGTTTAGGAAATATCTTACAATTAGATCAAGCAAAGGGTCAAGTTGCTTCGTTAGAGCAAGCGCTTAAATCTTTAAGTGTTCAAGGCGGTAAGTTTAAAGTTGAGGCACCTTTTACAGGTGTTGTGGAGAAAGTCTATGTGGTTAAAGGTCAAGTTGCAGGACCAGCATCTCCGCTTGTAATGTTGGTGGGTGAAGGTGAAAGAAAAGTGGTAGCCAAAATTTCCGAAACATACTTAAAGAATTTAGAAACAGGTGCACAGGTGTCAGTTGAGTTTCCAATACTAGGTCAAGTGATTGATAGTTTGAGTGTGACAAGATTAGGAGGGTTTGTAGATCCGGTAAATAGGACTATAGACTTGGAGGTTAATCTGTTGAATAAGTTTAATGTGGACAAGCATGTGCCTAATCTAACAGCCAACATCAAAGTGAGAGACAACGTTATTCCAAACGCTTTATTGGTGCCGTCAAAGGTGATTTTGAAAGGTGCGGAGCAATCTTCACATGTTTTTGTGTTGACTGCAAGCACAGAGAATTCAAACGATTCAGTCACTAGATATGAAGTGTCTAAAAAAGTAATTCAAATCGGTGACATGTATGAAGGAAAGACAATTGTTACTTCAGGTTTAAATGCAGGTGAGATAGTTATTGACAGAGGAAGGGCTGATGTTAATGAAGGTAACATAGTAGAGATCGCTGACTTTTAGGAAGTTTATTATAAAGAAATTAATTGAAAAGTAATGAGTACTTCAAAATTTGATAAAATCAAAGAGTTTGCACTGTCTACGCTCTCTGTTAATAATAGAAAAACCGTCTACTTAATTCTGGTTATTCTGTTGTTAGGTGGAGTTAGTGCGTACCAAAATATGAGTAGAGAAAGTTTTCCAGAACTTCAGATTCCTGAGGTCTATGTAAACGTTCCATACCCTGGTAATTCACCCGAAATTGTTCGAGATAAAGTTATAAAGCCGATAGAAAAGGAATTAAACAAAATAAAAGGAGTAGATAAAATTGAGTCTACTTCTATGCAAGATTTCGGTTTTATTATCGTCAAGTTTGATTTTGCTGTCTCTGTAAAAGAGGCTAAAGATTTAGTGGAATCTGCTGTTAATGATGCGAAAAGTGATAAGAACTTTGCGCAGGATTTACCTTTTGAGCCTACCATTAAGAAGATGGATTTTGGTGAAATGCCAATACTGAACATTAATCTTTCCGGAGATTTCCCTGTTCAAACATTGAAAGATAAAGCAGAGTATTTAAAAGATAAGTTGGAAGGTATTACAGCGGTAAGCGATGTGGATATCCGTGGAGTTCAGGAGCAAAAGTTGAAAATTGAAATCAAACAAGATATTGCTGAAAGTAAAGAGATTTCTGCGAACGATATTGAACAAGCTATCCAGTCAGAAAACATGAACTTGGGTGCCGGTAACCTTAAGATTGATGGGATTGATCATTTCGTGATGTTTGAAGGTAAATTTGAGACATTAGATGAGATAAGAAACTTAGTTGTAAAACACGAAGCGGACAAGGATGTGTACTTATATGAGGTGGCTGATGTTTCTTTTGGAGATACCGACACAACCAGTTATGCGCGTCAGTCGGACAAGTCTGTGGTAATGATTGATGTTAAGAAAAGGTCTGGGGCTAATATTATTGAGGCTATTGATGAGATTAAGGAAGTTGTTAGACAAGCGGAAGAGGATGGGAAACTAAATGGGTTAGAGGTGAAATTGACCAATGATCAATCCACTCAAATTAGATCGCAAGTTTCCAACTTAGAGAATTCAATCATTTTTGGTGTCATATTGGTAGTTGGAGTATTACTATTTTTCTTAGGGTTAAGAAATGCATTGTTTGTAGGTATTGCGATTCCATTGTCCATGTTTATGAGTTTCATGTTATTGCATGCAGCTGGGGTGACGTTGAATGTGATGGTACTTTTCTCATTAGTACTTGCATTAGGAATGTTGGTGGATAATGGGATAGTTGTAGTGGAGAATATTTATCGTCTAATGGATGAAGGGTTAGACGGGATTAAAGCAGCCAAAAAAGGAGTAGGCGTAGTAGCATGGCTAATTATTGCCTGTACCTCAACGACATTGGCGGCATTCGTTCCATTGGCTTTGTGGCCAGGAATAATGGGTGAGTTTATGCAGTACCCGCCTATTACACTAATGATTGTTTTGGGGTCGTCTTTATTTGTAGCTTTAGTTATCAATCCCGTCCTTACCGCAATGTTGATGCGTGTAAACGAGGGCCAGCCTAAAAAGAAAATTACATTTATCTTAACGGGCATTTTTTTGATTCTTGGAATTCTTTTCTATGGAGGAGGTTCTGTCTGTATGGGCAATTTGGTGGTGGTTTTTGGCTTGTTTGTTCTGCTGAATACATTTGTATTGTATCCGTTGGGTCAGAAGTTTCAAAAAACATTTTTACCAAAGTTGGAGAATGCTTATAAAAATTTTTTAGCGGCCATAATGGTAGGGAAAAGATCTTTGTGGATTTTCTTAGGGACGTTTGGTTTGTTGATTTTGTCATTTGTTTTATTAGGATTGTTTCCCACAAAAGTGGAATTCTTCCCTTCTAATCAGCCTAATTACATCAACATTTTCATAGAACACCCGATGGGTACTGATATAGCTGTTACTAATGAGACTACTGAGCAGGTTAAAGCATTGATTGATGAGGTTTTAAATGAGGAGATGGATAATGTAGATGATCCTGAAACAGATATATTGGAGTATGCATATGGAATGGGGGATACATATCGTTTCAATGATGTGTATGATTTGGATAGACTGGAGGATGAAAAGGGAGAAGTTTCCTATGATACTGTTCCATTAATTGCTTCTGTAATTGAGCAAGTAGGTAAGGGGACATCCGATCCTATGGCTGGTCCTGCCTTTGGTGAAACACCGCACAAAGCAAGAATTACAGTTTCTTTTTCTGAATTTTCTTTTAGAAAAGGAGTGAACACAAGTTTGATCAAATTAAAGGTGGAAGAAAAATTAGCCAATTGGAAAGGGAACTTGGCGGACCTTAAGATTACTGTCGATAAGGAGCCAAATGGACCTCCTCAGGATCCGCCAATTTATATTGAAATCTCTGGGTCAGATAATTATGATGATCTGGTGATGGCGGCAACAACCGTGAAAAATCATGTAAATGGATTGAAAGTTGAAGGAGCTCAAAAAGTGGATACTGATGTAAAAACTAGTAAAGCGGAATTTAAAATTTCGTTGGATAGGACTAAGATTAGAACTTCTGGAATGAGTTATGGTCAAGTGGCATCAACGGTGCGTACTGCTCTTTTTGGAAAAGACATTTCAACTTTTGAAATAGATGATGAGATTTATGATTTAAATGTAAGATTTGAAAAAGGTTTTAGAGGTGATATTGATGCGCTTTTGAATCAGAAGATAATGTTTATGAATAACAGAGGGCAACATCTTACAATTCCTATTGCATCAGTGTTGAAGGACTATGAAGTAGTTTATAAAAATACATCTATCAAAAGAAAAAATTTGGAAAATGTGGTTGCTGCTTTTGCTGGAGTAGAGGAGTCGGCTAACTCTAACGAAGTTGTGGCTAAAATAACCGCAGAACTAGAAGCATTTGAAAATTCTGACGATTGGAAGGTTTTTAAAAATAAAGGTGTTAAGTTTAAAATTGGTGGGCAAATGGAAGAGCAGCAAAAGGAAATGTCCTTTTTATCTTCTGCCTTATTGATTGCAGTATTCTTAATTTTGTTGATTATTGTAGCGCAGTTCAATTCGTTCTCAACTCCAGCAATAATACTACTTGCGGTTGTGATGAGTTTGGCAGGAGTGTTCCTAGGAATGGTTATTTCAAGAGATCCATTTATTATAATTATGACAATGATTGGTATTATTTCCTTAGCAGGTATTGTCGTGAATAACGCAATTGTCCTTATTGACTATACCAACTTAACCAGAACAAGAATGAAAGAAGAGTTAGGTCTTGGAGATACACAGCAATTAACCATTGAACATGTGAAAGAGGCGATTGTAACTGGAGGTAAAACAAGATTGCGTCCAGTGTTACTTACAGCAATCACAACGATATTAGGATTATTGCCACTGGCTACAGGAATGAACATTGACTTCTTCTCATTGTTTACCAATTTTGATCCTAAGATTTTCTTTGGAGGAGATAATGCGTTATTCTTCGGTCCTATGAGTTGGACTATTATTTACGGTTTAACTTTTGCAACTTTCTTAACTTTGGTAGCGGTTCCTGTCATGTATTACTTATTGTACAGATTCAAATTGGTGGTTTACCGTTGGTTTAAATGGGAATTGAAAGGTAAGATTTAAGTTGATATTCGTATCTTTTGTAAAGCGGCATTTATTTTATAGATGCCGATTTTTTTTGTCCTTTTATCCACCGTAATATCCTTCTATGTATTATTTTTCCGTGGATGCTGTGATTCGGTTTAGATCAATTATTTTAGTAATCCATAAACTAATTAATTATGAAAAAATCAATACTTTTAATAGGTGCTTTTTGCTTGTCCTTAATAGGTGTGGCTCAGAATCCTGCAGACTATGTAATGGGTAATTCAGGTGTAATTAATGATGCTAAATTGACTTTAGATGTTTTAGAGAATAACTATCCTGGGTTTAAAAAGGCTGCTGAAAACGCCTTTCAAAATTCACATCAATTTTCTACCAAAAGCGGTCAGGTATACAACGTGAATGTAGTAGTGCATGTGGTGTGGAATTCATCGGATCCCTCAGAAAACATTCCTGATTCGGTCATTTACAATCAAATCGATATCCTAAACGAAGATTATGGTAGAACTAACGCGGATACAGTAAATTTAAGGCCAATTTTTACTTCTATTGCAGGTAACCCGCATATTCAGTTTAACCTTGCTTATATTGAAAGAGTAGAGACAACTGAGACTTTTGGTTTGAGTTTCGCTGGAATGCCTGATGAAGTAAAGCAAACCGCGCAAGGAGGAAGTGATGCATGGGATACTCAGTATTACATGAATATATGGGTTTGTAAGTTGCAGAATACTTTTGGAGCTTTATTTGGATACGCTTATCCACCCGCTGGTTTGTCTAATTGGCCGGCTAATAGCAATGCTCCTAGTCCAGAGTTGGATGGAGTTGTGCTAGATTATAGAACGGTAGGAAGTAATAACCCTGTTCCATATCCAGACCCTAATGGAGGTTCTGGAAATGTGGTGTTTACAGGAAGGACAGCCACACACGAAGTAGGACATTATCTTGGGTTGAGACATATTTGGGGAGACGGAGGAGGTCTTTTTGGAGGAGAGAGTTGTGGAGAAGACGATGGAATGTTGGATACGCCAAATCAAGGTTATCAAAGTAATTTCGATTGTAATGTCAATAATAACACCTGTATTGATAGTGTGGCAGGCGCACCAGATCCCAATGATATGCCTGATTTGATAGAAAACCATATGGATTACTCATCAGAAACTTGCAAAAATATGTTTACGCTTGATCAGGCAATGCACATGAGGGGTGTGTTGGAAAATGAAAGACAAGATTTA
>CAJYBK010000016.1 GCA_913064955.1 uncultured Flavobacteriales bacterium | reverse complement strand
AAACATAGAACTTTTAGCAGACGACTACAGTTACCCTTCCAACTCTTCAGTTCCTTTAAGGCTAGAAATCATTAATCGATCTAATCAAAAAGTGGAATTGACAGAAATGATAATCGAAGACAAAACTATCATCCCAAACAACAAATCCCTTGCTTCTAATCAATTGGTAACAAATGCGTTTGAAATTAAATCCGACATTAAAAGTTACAATGCTTATTGGCTCGAAAACTCGTACACCGATATGTTTGAAGTATTGGATGTGAGCCAAATCGGTAACCCCACTTCTAAACCTTCTATATCCGGCATCATTAAATTAAAAATTGAAGAGAACATATTCGAATATCCGGTTCAAGGAATATATAAATGGGGAGACCCTTCTTACGGAGAAAGAAAAAGAGAAGTGATCTATACGCCATCATTCGGAATCACTTTGAACCAAGGTTCTATACTTGCTAAATCTGGAAGTAAAAAAATGATTCAGATTACAGCAAAAAACTTTAGTTCCGAATTAACGGATAAAATTAAAATCATTGCACCAGAGGGCTGGAATGCTTCTCCAGAGTTTATCGACCTTGCTTTCTCTCAAAAACATCAAGAAAAGGTCTTTGACATCACCATCACACCTAATAAAGAAGCCAAAAGTGGTAAACTTTCTTTTGTAAATAATCAGAATAAGGCTATTCAATTGTTTCATGAAATAAGTTATGACCACATCCCTTCGCAAGTTTACTTTTCAAATGCAGAATTGAATTTAGTTAAAATCAATGCAGAAATAGTGCCTGGCAAAATTGGATACATTAAAGGAGTAGAAGAACAAGTGCCTCAAGCCATAGAACAACTGGGTTATAACATTACATTAATGGAAATTGATGACTTAGCAGCTTATGACCTTTCTCAATTCCAAACAATAGTTATAGGCATTAGAGCATACAATGTAAAACCAGAATTAATCAACTTCAAAGAATCTTTAATGACTTTTGTTGAAAAAGGAGGTACGTTGATCACTCAATACAACACAGCCACATCGGCTGTAAAAGAAATGGACTTAGGTCCTTATCCCTTTAAAATTTCACGAGACAGAGTAACAGAAGAAGATGCTGAAGTCACATTTCTGAATCCAAATCATGAATTACTTAACAAACCCAACAAAATAACAAAGGTTGATTTTGATAATTGGGTTCAGGAAAGAGGGCTTTACTTTGCGGGAGAATGGGACGATCAATATGAACCAATTTTTTCTTGGGGTGATACAGGGCAAGAAAAAGTTAAAGGCGGACTCATCGTGGCCAAACATGGAAATGGTCATTATATTTACACGGGTATATCTTTCTTTAGAGAATTACCTAATGGTGTGGAAGGAGCATATAGACTTTTTGCAAATTTATTGAGCTATGGAAGAAATTAAAGACAATACCAATTGGAAGAAATTCTACTGGTTCCTGCTGATATTTTTAGCGGTTCAAATAGCTATTTATTCATTCATTGCAAATCTATATAACTAATGAGTTGGATTGATTGGCTTGTACTTGGAATGACGCTAACTGCAATAGTGTGGTATGGAACATGGAAAACACGAAAAAACGCTACGCTTGAAAGTTATCTAAAAGGTAACAATGAGGATAATTGGTACACTATTGGACTTTCCATTATGGCAACGCAAGCCAGCGCCATAACTTTCCTTTCTGCAACAGGACAGGGATTTGGATCTGGGATGGGCTTTGTTCAGTTTTATTTTGGTTTGCCATTGGCAATGATATTCATTTCTGTCTTTTTTCTTCCGATATATTACAAACTAAAGGTCTTTACCGCATATGAATACCTAGAAAAAAGGTTTGATTACCGAGTCCGTGCATTCACTGCGTTTCTATTCTTGGTTTCTAGGGGACTAGCTGCAGGAATTACAATTTATGCACCTGCTATTATTCTTTCTAGCCTATTCGAATGGGACTTAAAACTAACTTGTGTTGGCATAGGTATGCTTGTAATTATTTACACAGTTTCAGGTGGTAGTAGAGCTGTATCGTTAACTCAAAAATGGCAAATGGCTTTGATTATGACCGGTATGTTTGTCGCATTCTACTACATACTTCAATCCATACCAGAAGGGTTTTCTTTTAGCGACAGCGTGAATATTGCTGGTGAATTAGGGAAAATGGAAGTAGTGAATTTTGAATTTGATGTGAAGGAGAAGTATAACATTTGGGCTGGTTTGACTGGAGGTTTCTTCTTATCTCTTTCTTATTTTGGAACTGACCAATCACAAGTTCAAAGATACCTTGGTGGTAAAAGTTTGAGAGAGTCCAGACTTGGACTTATGTTCAATGGTATTTTCAAGATACCGATGCAATTTTTTATTGTTTTTGTTGGGGTAATGCTTTTCGTAGCTTATCAATTTAATGAGCCTCCAGTAATTTTCAATGACTCAGGATTATCTGAAGAAACTTTAGCTGACCCAGATCTACAAAAACTTGCACACTACCACACCAATCTATTTAACACGAAGAAAGATTTACTTATAGAATATCAGAGTAGCAACAATCCAGAAGTTCTTCAAGAGATAAAAGAAATTCAAACCGAACAAGTTCAGGTTCGTGAAGACTACAAGGAAGTTCTTTATACATTAGACAACAACTATAACAAAAAGGACGGAGATTATGTGTTCCTTACGTTTGTACTAAAATACTTACCGCATGGATTAATTGGTTTGCTTCTTGCCGTTATTTTATCTGCTGCGATGTCTTCCACTGCGGGAGAGTTAAACGCATTAGCATCAACGACAACGGTAGATTTCTATAAGAAATACATCAAAAAAGGAGAAAACGAAAACGAGGTTAGAACCAGTCAATTTATAACAATTATTTGGGGAGGCGTGGCAATACTAGTAGCATTAGTTGCAGGATTATTTGAAAATCTAATTGAATTAGTAAATATCCTTGGATCTTTGTTTTACGGTACTATTTTAGGAGTTTTCTTAGTCGCATTCTTCATTAAAAAAGTTGGTGGAACTGCAACGCTAATCGCTGCGATAATTGCGGAAACTATCATTCTAAGTTTATTTACCACATCTAAACTCGTAGATAATTTTGAAATAGGATACCTTTGGTACAACCTTATTGGCAGTATAATTGTTATAGCAGTTGCCATATTCATACAATTAATAATTTCAAATAAAAAACAAATAAAATCAACATGAAAAAATCATTTATCGTAGGATTATTATCCTTATCACTTTTGAGTGCTAATGCGCAGGAATTACCTAAGCCAAGTCCACTTTGTTCTTCTAGTCAAGTAGTAGGATTAACCAATATTAAACTTGAGTATTCTAGACCAAGTGTAAAGGATAGAAAAATATTTGGTGCTTTAGTTCCTTATGGGAAGGTATGGAGACTTGGTGCCAATGCACCAACAATGCTTACTACGGATACACCAATTATGTTTGACGGACAAACTGTTGAGCCTGGCACCTATGCTGTATTTGCTTTTCCCATGGAAAAAGAAGCTTGGAAAATTGTACTTAACACTGACATTGAACAATGGGGTGCAGGAAATTATGATGAAGCGAAGAACGTTGCGACTGTAAAAGTTAAACCAATGGAAAATGCTCATACAGAAAGTCTTAGCATTACTATTGAGGACCTAAACACAAATGGTGGAAGTTTAGTGATAGCATGGGCAAAAACTAAAGTAAGCGTTCCTTTTAGTCTTAAAACAGATGATATAGCTATCAAAAATATTGAAGACGCTATTGCTAAAGGGGAAGATTTAGACAAAGTTTATGCAAGAGCTGCAGGATACTATAGAGAATCTAAGAAAGATCTAAAAACTGCAATGAACTACACGGAGAAATCATTAAAGATCAAAGAAAGTCATTCTGCTATGTTTTTAAAGGCTAGAATTACGTTTGATTTAGGTGATAAAAAGGAAGCTATTCAAATTGCTGAAAAAGCTTCAACCATGGCAGTAGCTGCTGAATCTCAAGGATGGGCTGATTACATCAATGAGACGATAGCTGAGTGGAAAAAATAATTCACATTATTGATTATATAAAAAGCCGAGCAATGCTCGGCTTTTTTTTGCCTTAGATTTTTTGTTTTAGTAGTTTTACCGTTATGAACAGAAGAAAATGGCTTCAACTTTCCGGAATTTCCGCTACTGCACTAGCTACTTTTCCATCATTAACATTTCAATCTCTTAACCAACCCATTCAAGATGCTTTAAATGCATCAGAGTTTGGAAAAGATTTTAAATGGGGAGCTGCATGCGCTGCTTATCAAGTGGAAGGAGCTTGGAATACTGACGGAAAAGGACCATCCATATGGGATACTTTCACGCACAAGAAAGGGAATGTTCATGATAATCAAAATGCAGATGTTGCAGTAGATTTTTATCATAGATATGAAGAGGATATTTTATTGCTCAAAAGTATGAATATGAAAGTCTTTCGCTTTTCAATTTCTTGGAGTAGAATTTTTCCTAAAGGAATTGGAGAGACTAATCAAGCAGGTATTGACTTCTACCATAAAGTAATTGACTTTTGTTTAGCGCATGATATCGAGCCGTGGATCACACTTTATCATTGGGACCTTCCACAACACTTGCAAGACCTAGGAGGTTGGACTGATAGAGAGGTACTAAATTGGTTTAAAGAGTATTCAACCTTTTGCACCAAAGAATATGGTAGTAAGGTGAAAAACTGGATGATCATGAACGAGCCTGCTGCTTTTGTAGGTTTAGGCTACATGTTAGGTTATCATGCACCCGGCAAAAAAGGCATTACCAATTTTCTCAAAGCGACACATCACGCTTGCTTATGCATGGCCGAAGGTGGTAGAATAGTAAAAAACAATGTTCCTAATTCAAATGTAGGTACTACTTTTAGTTGCAGTTATGTTGAACCAATCAACGGAAAAACCAAAAACGTTAAAGCCTCTCAAAGAATAGACGCTTTGATAAATAGATTATATATCGAGCCCATTTTAGGCCTAGGTTATCCTTATGATGTTTTTCCTGCTTTAAAGCGAATTGAAAAGTACTTTGAACCAGGTGATGCGGAACTTCTAAAATTTGATTTTGATTTTATTGGGCTACAGAATTACTTTAGGGTAGTTGGCAGGAAGAGTTTATTTCCTCCGGTAATGTTTGCTAAAGAAGTTCCAGCAACGAAAAGAGATGTCCCATTGAACGAAATGAATTTCGAAGTTTACCCAGAAGGAATTTATAAAGTCATCAAACAATTTGCTCAATACGAACAAATTAAATCCATAGTCATTACTGAGAATGGCGTATGCTACAAGGACATAGTAAATCCAGACGGGAGTATCAATGACACTGAAAGAATTCAATTTTTCAAAGACTATTTAAGCAATATTCTTAAAGCAAAAAAAGAAGGCGCACCAGTGGATGGATACCTTGTTTGGAGCTTGACTGATAATTTCGAATGGTCTGAAGGATATGAACCTAGGTTTGGTTTAGTACATGTTGATTTTGAGACGCAACAAAGAAGAATAAAAGATTCTGGAAAGTGGTTTAAGGAGTTTCTTTCCAATTAGAAAACACCATCTTAAATTCGCTCAACATCAAAGCAGTTGCACCCCAAACAGTTTCATAACACAACTCAAAGTATGGCACTTCAATAAAAAATGGATTGTCCGTGTATTTTGAAACCTGAACCTTTTTATTTTTGATCAATTCCTCATTAAACAGGTCCTCCAATGGAACTTCCAGCACCTTTTCCACTTCTCTTTCATCCGGTATAAACTCCGGTTCATAATCAATCATACCTACGTACGGATTCACTAACATATTACTCGGTGGAATGTATACATCCGAAAGTTTCCCCAAAACCTTTACATCACTTCGATCTAAGCCAATCTCTTCTTCCATCTCTCTAAGCGCATTATCCAAAGGTGATTCACCTTCCTCTCGTTTTCCTCCTGGAAAACTAACCTGACCTCCATGTACACCATCGTAATCTGGACGTAACATTAATGCAAAATACCATTCATCTTTCCTTGGGTAAATTAACATCATAGTGGCTGCGTGTCTCACTTCAACTTCTGAATCTACTACCTCTTTAGCCGATTTTCGCTGATAAGGAGCCATCAATTTGTGAGCTTCTAAACCTGGTAAATCTGCAGTCAATAAAGATTCAATTTCTAAAATATGTGAAAGGTCTATTTTCAATTGTTAATACTTTGATGGTGAAAATTCAATGCGTACACTTCATTTTCCGTTGTTTAAAAGACTAATTTAACAGATGTAAAAATAACCAATTAATATGTACAAAATAACTGAATCATCATCGCATTATAATGACCTGGAAAAGATGTCTACTGCAGAGTTGCTTACCAACATCAATCAGGAGGATCAAAAAGTAGCGTTGGCGGTTCAGAAATGTATTCCTAGCATAGAAAAATTGGTAGATGAGATTGTTCCTCGTATGGAAAAAGGCGGAAGACTATTTTACCTTGGCGCAGGTACTAGTGGAAGACTTGGTGTAGTGGATGCATCTGAATGTCCGCCTACATTTGGCGTACCTCACGGCATGGTAATAGGTTTGATTGCTGGTGGTGACTTGGCTATTAGGAAAGCTGTCGAATTTGCTGAAGACAGCACTAACGAAGGTTGGAAAGACCTTCTCGAAAATAATGTAAACGATACCGATACTGTTATTGGTATTGCAGCATCAGGTACGACTCCATACGTTATGGGTGCTTTAGAAAAATGTCATGAAAATAATATCTTAACCGGTGGTATTACATGCAACCCTGGATCTCCCCTTGGAACTTACCCTAAACATCCCATGATTGCAGAAGTAGGTCCTGAATTTGTTACAGGTAGTACAAGGATGAAATCTGGTACAGCACAAAAACTTATTCTCAATATGATATCCACTTCTGTAATGATTAAACTCGGCAAAGTAAAAGGCAACAGAATGGTTGATATGCAATTGAGCAACAACAAGCTAGTAGATCGAGGCACCAAAATGGTTATGGATGCATTGCAAGTAAGTTATGAGAGAGCCAATGAACTCTTACTCGAACATGGAAGTGTCAGAGCAGCAGTATCTTCACAAAAAGAATCTTAAACGAAAACTGCATTTCCTTTTTTCAACTCCTCCACTAATGGCATCAACTTTTCGATGGTCACGTGATCCATCACGACTATTTTAAACCATTTTGGATTTTTATGATTGTCTGGTACTAAACCATATTTCTTGGCTAATGCTGGATCAACAAACTCAGCCCTTATAGTAATAATATTGGAGAAATCATTTCTATAATACTCAACTCCCATTTCAGATAATTGCTCACACATCCATTGACATCTTTTCTGAAGGATAAATACTTTTTCTTGCCAACCAAATGGGCCGTTCTTCATTAAAATCATCCAAACAGCCACAGCGTTAGCGCCTGACCTACTTCCTATTAATGTAAAATCTTCACCTTCTACATAACTAGCTTCTTTGGTATTAGCATATTGTATCAATCCTTTCCTAATCAAGAAAACACCTGTACCATACGGAGCCTGAGCCATTTTATGTGCATCCAAAGTAAAAGAAGAGATGTGTTCATTTTGGAAAGTCAAAATAGAGTTCTTATCTGAAAATGGATAATAAAACCCACCATAAGCAGCGTCAATATGTAGTTTGAAATGGCAATCTTCATTTGTCAATGCTGTTGTATAGTTATTTATGTCATCAACAGAACCATACATAGTTGTCATCATATTAGAAACAACAATGAAGTACTTTTTACCATTTGATTTTGCGTTTTTAATAGCCGTTTCAACATTCTCCACTAAAACTTCACGAGTATTTTCAGTGACAGCCACTTTCTGAACACCAATCGACAATAAGTTAGCAGCTTTATCCATTGAGTAATGACAATCCTCACTGCACAGAATAACAACGTCATCATTAGTTGCATCGAACTCTTGCTTAAAAAAGTTTCTATAGATCCATATTGCTTGAATATTTGCTTCAGTTCCTCCTGAGGCTATGTAACCGTCATAACCTCCTACTTCGCAATTCAAAATATCTTCAGCACAAATGGCTAAAACTTCTTTTTCAATATTTTGTGTTCCTGCAAAAAAAGACTCAGATTCTCCTAATGTGTGACATCCTATATTATTAGGGTTCTGAACTAAAGTAGACATGAAAGGTGCATCTTTCAAAAAGGACGCATCTTGCGAAAAAACATTACTATCCAAGTGTGAAGCGGGTATTCCCAAAATCGACTCATCTATATAATTGATATTCTGACTCAATGCGTCAAAAACTATTTTCTTAATTTCCTCTTGTGACTTTTTACTCCAAGTTTTCATTGTTACTATCTTTTCTGCAAAAATAGGCACTTAAACTCGCAACAAAATGATAATAATCATAATGAAAATAAAAAGTCTGATTTAACATATCTCCGAAACTTAATTTCCTTTATTAAAATAAGTTCCTGGAAAACAGGTAGTCACCTCCCATTTATTCTTACTCCTATGAAGTATTAAAACCAGATTATTAGACTTCTCATTCGATCTTAGTAGGTTCGTTCCAATTCCGTTTGGGAATGCACCGACATAAAACTCAAACTCTAATTCAAGTTGATTGTAATTCACATTTTTAAATCTCTTAAGCTCGCCATACTCAAGTATATTGGTTATGATTTGATTGGTGTCAGTAATAAACTCAGAATAGAATTTTGAACCCTCATACTCTTGGGATTTTTCCATTTGGGAGACACTCAATTTCCTTTTCAATCTGTCTGAAATGGTTATCAAATGTCTGGACACATGAATCTCACTTTCCTCTGGAAAAGATAAGTTTTTGAGCAGATCACTTGTTTTTAAGTCCATATTGTTATTCAAAAAAAATCCTCCAACTCAATGAGCAGGAGGATTCTAAAATATCAATTTAAATTAATTAGCAAATAACCTCATCACTTGCTCTAACTTTTCTTTTAATTCTCTTCTATCAACAATGAAATCTAAGAAACCATGCTCCAACAAGAATTCACTTGTTTGGAATCCTTCAGGAAGGTCTTTTCCTACCGTATCTCTAACTACTCTTGGTCCGGCAAAAGCAATTAACGCTCTTGGTTCTGCAATATTAATATCACCTAACATTGCAAATGATGCGGTAATACCTCCAGTAGTTGGATCAGTGACAAACGAAATATATGGAAGTTTTGCTTCTGCTAATTGTGTTAATCTAGCAGATGTTTTTGCCATTTGCATCAAAGAAAAACCAGCTTCCATCATTCTTGCTCCACCTGACTTTGAAATCATCATGAATGGACATTTCTTCTTGATAGCATATTGAATTGCTCTAGAGATTTTCTCACCAACCACAGACCCCATTGAGCCTCCAATAAATGCAAAATCCATACAAGCCACAACCAATGGTTGACCAGATGTCTTACCATATGCACAAGAAACAGCATCATTCAACCCTGTTTTCTTCATAGTAGCTTCTACTCTATCAACATACTTCTTAGTGTCCTCAAACTCCAATGGGTCTCCAGATTTCAAATCCTTGTCCAACTCCTTATACTTATTATCATCAAAAATGATTTCAAAATATTCAGCAGAACCGATTCTTTCGTGATAACCTTCTGTAGGTGTCACAAAACTATTTGCCTCTAATACTTTCGTATCTATGATTTCACCATTTGGAGTTTTGTACCAAAGTCCGTCAGGCGTCTCTTTTTTCTCTTTTGTCGGGGTAACAATACCCTTCATTTTTCTTGTAAACCAACTCATAATTACAATTTTTTGTGGTTAAAACTCTTGAAATTATGCGATTGTAATCGACTCATCCAAATATACATCTTGGATAGCGTTCAATAAAGCAACACCATCTTTCATATCTTTTTGGAAAGCTTTTCTTCCTGAAATCAATCCATGACCACCAGCTCTTTTGTTTACAACTGCTGTTGTAACTGCTTGGTGTAAATCAGATTGTCCATCTCCAGTAGATGCTCCTCCTGAGTTGATTAATCCATTTCTTCCCATGTAGCAATTAGCAACTTGGTAACGAGTTAAATCAATTGGGTGGTCAGTAGTTAAATCAGTATATACTTTTTTATGTGTTTTACCAAAGTTCACAGCGTTATATCCGCCATTGTTTTCTGGTAATTTTTGTTTGATAATATCTGCTTGAATAGTTACTCCTAAGTGATTTGCTTGAGAAGTTAGATCTGCAGAAACATGGTAATCAACACCATCTTTCTTGAAAGCACTATTTCTAGTATAACACCATAGGATTGTTGCCATTCCTAATTCATGCGCTCTTTCAAAAGCAGCTGCTACTTCAATGATTTGTCTGTTAGAATCCTCACTTCCAAAGTAGATTGTAGCACCTACCGCTGTTGCACCTAAGTTCCATGCTTCATCAACACTTCCAAACATGATTTGCTCATATTTTTCTGGATAAGTCAACATTTCATTGTGGTTCAACTTAACGATAAACGGAATTTTGTGAGCGTATTGTCTGCTAACAGATGCTAAGACGCCAAATGTAGATGCTACTGCATTACATCCACCTTCGATAGCAAGTTTTACAATGTTTCCAGAATCAAAATAAATAGGATTTGGAGCAAAAGATGCACTTGCACTGTGTTCTATTCCTTGATCTACAGGCAAAATAGATACATAACCAGTATTGGCTAATCTTCCATTACCGTATAAAGCCTGAATACTTCTCAATACTTGAGGGCTTCTGTTGGTCATTCCAAAACATCTGTCTACGAAATCTGCACCTGGTAAGTGCAGCATATCTTTAGTAATGGTATTACACTTATGATCTAATAGAGATTGTCCGTCTGCTCCTAATATTTCTACTGTTTTTGACATTATATTAATTTTTTATATTCAAAATTGGACGACAAATTTACGATTTTTTTGTTAGTTGCTTCATTTAAGGAAAGAAAGGTATGAGGGAATGTTGGAATTTCAAATTACTTCTTGATTTTTTATTGGTATTTGAGTGTTACGAATTGCATTTTTTCACTTTTGAAAATGGCTTTTCTGTTATGAGCGTTACAAACGCTCATCTCGGACATCCTCGTTGCCTCCGAATTCTCGGAGATTAAACAAGGATGAGAGGGGGAAATCCTCGTTGCGCTTCGCTAAACAAGGATTAGGATAATCTCATTCAGTCAAGTTACTCGTCCTCGTTTGTAACGAGGACTCATGGGAATAGCGTTTGCAACGCTTGTGACCTGACTGTTTTTATTTAAATTAGCCTTATGAGTGGTGATAATTACAAAATAAATAATCAAAATGATGTTTACTTTTTGACATTTACTATTGTCAATTGGATTGATGTATTCACTAGGAAAGATTACAAAATCATTGTTGTAGATTCCTTAAATTATTGCATCAAAGAAAAAGGTTTAGAAGTTTTTGCTTGGGTAGTTATGAGTAATCACATTCACTTAATGGCTAGAGCAAAGGAAGGATTTGAACTTTCAAATATAATTAGAGATTTTAAAAAATTCACTTCCAAGAAAATTGCTGATAGAGTTTTGGAAAGTGGAGAAAGTAGAAGAGAATGGATGCTAGACCAATTTGCTTTTGAAGCAGCAAGGACCGGAAGGGCGAAGTACTACAAAATTTGGAGAGACGATAATCATGCCATTGAATTAAACAAAACTGACTGGATTGAAGCTAGGTTAAATTATATTCATGAAAATCCGGTTAGGCAAATGATCGTGGAAAATGCGGAAGACTATACTTTTAGCAGTGCTATTGATTATGCTGATGGCAAGGGATTGGTAGATATTGTTATTATTTAATTTTGGCTATTCGTGCGTTGCAAACGCACTTCTCATACACCCTCGTTACCTCCGATTTCTCGGAGGCTAAACAAGGGTGAGGATTTTTTTCAACTACCTCCTCATCGCTTGCAACGAGGAGTTTGCTTTTCTCCTCATCGTTTGTAACGAGGAAAAGTTGAATTAAAATTAACATCTTAAAAGTTTTAAATTGGCAAATCCTTATTGAAATTAATAAGCATATTTTTAAACTCTTCCCTTTCAGAAGGATGATAATTTTTGGAATATTTTGTAACAATAGCAATTCCAAAGTATTTTTTAACGACTACTTTCTTATTTTCTCCACCTATATATACTATGATTTTCCGAACTACTCCATTAAGATTCAATACATACCTTATTCTAAGCGTTGTGTTATACTGAACCCATCCCCTCCTCTTTCTTCCCTCCCAAAAATATAACTGATTGCCATTGTACAAGTAATCTATTGTTTCCTTTTTTTTGTTTTTGGTGTATTGAATTTCAACATATTCTTGAGGCTTATCAAATAAAACCGTATCTCCTCCTCCAATCATTTCTCGATACTTATCTAAACTCTCCTTTAATGCAGTTGGTCTTACCTCAACAAACATTGACCCCTGCGCCTTTGTTTTAAATAAGATCAACATCAAAAAAACTACACATGATATTCTCATTCAGTACAAACGTATTTTCTTTAATTTAATTACCCAGACATCCTCGTTGCGCTTCGCTAAACAAGGATGAGAACTTCAATCCCCCATTTCACAATCTATTTATTACATTACTTAATCAAACACATTGCTTCATTAATCAATTGTTACATTGCTACATTACCCACACCTCTCGTCATCCTCGGATTGTCCTCCTCCACATTCAACTGTTTCAATCGCTCCAGGGAAATGGTTTCAATAGAAAGCACACCTAACTCATCGATTACCCTCCCTTTTATTAAGTAACAACCATAACCTCGAAAAGGAAACATCCTATTAACAATAGGAAACTGAACTGTATCCAACCACTTGCCATTCAAGTCTAAGAAAGTACCAAAACTCATCTCCTGCCCTCCGTGTGTTTTTGTTCGCTTGCGATGCACCAAATTGGCTACGATCTCGACATGTTTGCCTAAATATCTTGGCAAATCTGCCGCGACTAATTTTGTTGCAGGAAATTCTGCTACCAATTCAAAATGCGAAAATTGCAATGGAAAATTCAACAACTCAATATGATCGTAAGCTTTTTCTAAATCACTTTGTTGGAATTCGGGAATATGATATTGCTTTCTCTCCACTGGAAACAAAGTAGCTTTAGGTTTATTTTTCTTATCACTCCCCAATGCTAAATGTGCTTTCCACAATAACTTTGTCTTAGGTTCTCCAGTAAAGTCAAAACCATTAACACGCACCAACAACCGTAATTGATCCAATGAGATAGGTACTCTATTTAGAAAATCTTCAAAGGATTGGTAGACTCCATTTTGCACACGCTCCTTTACGACCTGTTGTATCACAGTATCTTCCAGTCCATTGACAAAATGTAAACCCATCCAAATAGTCTTGCCTTCCACCACCGTATAACTTTCACTTGTATTGACACAAGGTGGTTGCACATCTGCCCCATGCAACTTGGCTTCATGTAAATATACTTCTCTACTAAAAAATCCTCCTCCATTGTTAACGGTTGCTACCATATACTCGATAGGGTAATACGCCTTAAGGTACAACGCTTGAAAACTCTCCACAGCATAGGATGCAGAGTGCCCTTTAGGAAATGCGTAGCCAGCAAAACTTTCAATTTGTCGCCAGATTTCATGCGTAATAGCATCTGAATAATTGTAGGATTTGCAATTACTAAAAAAGGTTTCTTTAACTGCCATAAACTCATCTCTAGAGCGGTACTTCCCACTCATTCCTCTTCGTAATACATCTGCTTCTGTGAGTGTGAGTCCGGCAAAAAGATGGGCCACCTTTATCACATCCTCTTGGTAAACCATAATACCGTAAGTATCGTGAAGGATTTTATACAACTCTGGCAATGCATCCTTAGCTTTCTGTCTTCTTTCAGGGTTTTGATAGCGTAGAATGTACTCCCGCATCATTCCACTCTGTGCCACACCTGGTCTAATGATAGAACTTGCCGCTACCAAAGTGACATAATTATCTGCCTGTAATTTTTGCAACAAATTTCGCATAGCTGGAGACTCTACATAAGAACAACCTACTGCATCTCCGGTCTTAATGAGTTCTTTTACTTTTGGGTCATTCTTAAGTTTTTCTATCTGATGCACATCTACGTCTACGCCTCTATTCTGTTTAATAATCGCTACCGAGTCTTTGATTTTTCCTAATCCTCTTTGACCTAGAATATCAAATTTGGCCAAGCCAATATCCTCTGCTTCCAACATGCTAAAATGAGTAGTTGGAAAACCTTTGGGAGGCATATTAGTAGCCGTATAATTATAAATATTCTCATCAGAAATGACAATACCACTAGAGTGCACACTCATGTGACTGGGCAAACCACTTATCAACTCACCATAACGGATGATCAATTTACCTACATCATCTAATTCAACCCTACTCTTGTCCTGCTGCACTTTTTTAATTTCCTCCGCTGGCAACCCTAGGACTTTTCCTAATTCTCTAATCACAGACTTGTACTGAAAGGTGATGTAATTCCCCACCAAAGCAGTGTGATTGGGCCCATATTTCTCAAATAAATATTGTGTAACCTGATTCCTGTCTCTTGAAGAAAAATCTATATCAAAGTCGGGAGGACTACTTCTAGAAGGATTGATGAATCGTTCGAAATACAAGTCTAATTCTATGGGATCTACATCTGTTATTCGGAGTAAATACGCCACAATACTATTGGCGCCACTCCCCCTTCCTACATAGTAGAAATTTTGACTCCTAGCATAAGTAACCAAATCCCAGTTGATCAAAAAATAAGCGCTGAAATTTAGCTTTTTAATCATTTCCAATTCTTTATCTAATCGCTCATAAACAGTAGAACTGGGGCTACTATACCGATACTTCAATCCTTTTTTACACTCTGTCTCCAGCAAGTAATAATCCTCACTCACTGAATTGGAATATACTTTCTTATTCTTAGAGGTTGTAAAATCAAACTCGATGGCACAATCAACCAATATAGATTTGGTATTCAAAACAATTTGAGGGTATTGCTCATAGTATTTTTCCAATGTTCGCATTGGCACCATCATCTCATCAGCATATGCCTCTTCGGTTTTGGGCAACTGACTCAATAATACATTCACATCAATTGCCCTGAGGAGTCTATGCGCATTGTAAGTTCGTTTATTTGTGAAAGTAACTGGATGCAGGATGACCAATTTATTGGAGTATTTCCATGGAGAGAACTGTAATTTCAACAATTCAGAAGGTCGAATTCCAACGTACTCATTGGCATCTAATTTTCTGTATTTCTTACTCATGGGGTAAATCACATATGCATTAGAAAAAGTAGGTGCATCTTCCTCAAAAGGCTTACTTGTATGCAAATGAAAAGACAGGTGCATATTAAGCTCTTTGAATCCTTCATTATTCCTCGCTAGGCCTATATACTGTTGTTTTGCCCCGTTTCTAAAATCGATTCCCACAATAGGTTTCACATCATACTTAGGTGCCAACCTGATAAAATCCAAACTTGCCGAGGTGCTATTAATGTCCGTCAATACAACATGCTGATAGCCGTTCTCCTTCGCCAACTGAAGTAGGTCTTCGGGCGAAATAGTACCGTAGGTATAACTGTAATATGTGTGGTTGTTTAGCATTTTTAGATACTAGATTTCAGACGCTAGATACTAGATTTTTTGATTATTCGATTTAACGACTTTTTCATATTCGCTTTGCTCACTTTTGGGGCGCTACGTTTTAGGTTTGTTTTAATAATAATTTTGACGCTTTCATCATCTTGGCAGAAGTATTTAGCACCTATCATCAAAACTCCTTATAAACGTAGCGCCCTAAAAATCAACACCTTTTTGGCGATTATTCGACTTTTTTTCACACTTGCAACTCAACTTTTGAGCGCTGCAAACGCTCTTCTCAAACATCCTCGTTATGCTTCTCTAAACAAGGATGAGGAATCTTATTTTTTCAACTATCTCCTCCTCGTTTGTAACGAGGAGACTCGAGTATGGCGTTTGCAACGCCTGTGAATTAAACCATTCTTGTTTTCGTGCGTTACAAACGCCCCTCCCGAACATCCTCGTTGCGCTTCGCTAAACAAGGATGAGGGTTATGCTCAAAGTTCACCTTACTAAATGGTAGTTCATTCTATTTTAAAATTCATTATCATCTAATTATTTTCTCATTACCTAATTAAAAAGCATTGCTACATTAATCAATTGTTACATTAAAAACTACGCTCTTCGATGCGCAGGAATAACCGGAGGTTCTCCGTTAAAAGGATTACCCATTACGGCAACATTAGACTTCAAACTCACGGCTCGCATCACGGCTTTGTGTCCATAGCGATTTCGCATGCTATCCATAGCTTGGTATAATGCTATCTTCTTTTCTGTATCATTAAAAAGGTTAATCTGATATCCTCCACCCACCAGACTGCTAGCTCTCACTCCAATTAACCTGATCATAATTCTTCTATCGTATAAAGACATAAACAAAGATTGAATCGTATCAATGATTATGTCATCACAAGAAGTGTAAGCTATCCTCATTTGTTTGCTGGTAGTTCTAAAATCCGAATAACGAATCTTCACTGTGATGCAGGAAGTCAACTTGTCTCCTTTGCGTAAAGCATAAGAAATACTCTCTCCCATGGCGATAAAAATGTTTTTTAGTTTCTCCATATCTATGGTATCTTTCTGAAAGGTTCTTTCCAGAGAAATAGACTTCCGTTCGTTGTAGGGAATAATAGGACTGTTATCTATTCCGTTGCACTTTTTCCAAATAGCCTCTCCATTTTTACCCATTAAATTTTGCATCAATTCTATGGGCATTGCTTGCACATTCTCCACCTTCTTGACGCCCATTTCCCGCAGGCTTTTGTAAGTTTCCAAACCTACACTTGGTATTTTACGAATGGACAAGGGTGCTAAAAAAGGAATCTCAAAACCTTTACTAATCTGTTTGTGATTATTGGGTTTGGCTTCACCTGTACCAACTTTGGCAACTGTCTTATTGGTAGACAAGGCAAATGAGATAGGCAGCCCTGTCTCTCTAATAATCTTAGTTCTTAATTCTTGCGACCATTTATAGCATCCATAAAACCGGTCCATTCCCGTGGCATCTATATAGAACTCATCAATAGATGATTTTTCATAAATAGGCGAATCTTCTTTTATGATATCCGTTACCTCTTTGGAAAACTTACTATATGACCCTGCATTACCATTGAGCAAAATTGCTTCTGGGCACAATTGCCTTGCCGTACGCATAGGCATAGCAGCATGAACTCCAAAAGCACGAGCCTCGTAACTACAAGACGCGACCACTCCTCTACTACTCGTTCCTCCAATAATAACTGGACGCCCATTCAAGCGACTATCCATCTTCCGCTCACAGGAGACAAAGAAGGAATCGAGGTCAATATGTATAATAGATCTGTCCATAAGTGCAAAAATAAATTTGTTTGTTACAATATTAATCTTAAATTTGTTTCAATTTGAAACAACAAAGATGATAGTTGACAACTTAAAATATTTACGTACTCAATTTAAAAGCCTTACACAACAGCAACTTTCTGATGCTATTGCGGTAAGCAGATCGAGATACGCTTCGTACGAATCGGGACGAATAGAGACACCGATTGATGTATTAATTAGAATGTCCAAGTTCTATAATATCACTATTGATGTGATGCTCAAGGTGGATATCTCCAAAGTAGAGATCAGTCACTTGATGAAACTGGACAACAACAGGATCTTGCTCCCGCTCAAAATGGATGCAGATGGCAATGATAATTACATCGAATTAATTCCTGATAAAATATCTGCAGGCTACCTTGAAGGTTATTCTGATGCGGAATACATTGACAACTTATCTTCCTTCAGTTTACCTTTCCTGCCAACTGGAAAACACAGAGCATTCCAAATAGAAGGAGACTCCATGCTACCCGTAAAAAGTGGCTCATACATTGTGGGAAAGTATATTGAAAATATCAGTCAAATAGTGGATGGCAGAACCTACGTAGTACTTACTCAACGAGATGGGTGTACTTACAAAAGAGTCTTCAAAGACGATGACAACAAAGCATTAAAATTACATCCAGATAATCCTGAGTTTTCGGATTATGAAGTTGGTTATGATGATGTACTTGAAATTTGGGAATTTACCTGCTGCATCAACACACAAGAATACAAACCTGAGGAAATTAATATGGGGAGTATTATGAATATGTTGAGAGGATTGAAGGTGGATTTGAAGGGAGTTGGAATGTGATGTTTAGATGATAGAACGCTGCGCTGTTAGACGATAGAACGCTGCGCTCCTAGATTAAAGACTATAGACTTTTGGAGCGCTGCGCTTTAGGGCGTTTCGCAGGCGAAACTTTTAGGCAAACAAAATAGACATCTCCATTTTGCTCCTTTCACTTGACATTACAAAATCACAGCAGTCAACATTAAATCATTGCTACCTTAAAAAAAAACTGACACATTGTTACATTATCCGCACTGTTACAATTCGCAGCCTCCTAGCCACCAATAGCCGTCATCGGTCTCTGGTCCAATAGCGTTTCTTTGTCACTAAAGTCAATACCTGCATTTTGAGGATGTTTGTTGGTGATAGAAGTTCTGATATGACTTTCTAAATCTCCACCTGACCGAAGAACTGTAAGTAAATCAGTTTCATCTGCTGAGAAAAGGCAGTTTTTTATTTTGCCATCAGCAGTAAGCCTGATTCTGTTGCAAGTACCACAGAAAGAATTGGTAATAGTGCTGATAAACCCAAATGTTCCTTTGGCTCCAGTGATTTGATAATCTCTAGCTATAATATGATCATCTTCTTGCAATTGTATAATCGTGTTCTCTACATAATGACTTTTCACATCATTCAGCATATCCTGCTGACTCACAACTTTGCTCCAATCCCATTTATTACCATCAAAAGGCATAAACTCAATGAATCTTACGGCAACTTTATCTCGCTCAGACCATTTTACAAAGTCTATCACTTCGTGTTCGTTGACTCCTTTGATCACCACTACATTTAATTTCACTTCGAAGTTTAAATCAATAGCTTTACGAATATTCTTCATCACCACATCAAAATGTTTCCTGCGAGAAATACGATTGAAAGAGGCCTCATCCAGACTATCAATGCTAATATTTAATTTGCCAATATTCAACTCCTTCAGTAAGTCAAAATAGTCATGCAACAAAACCGCATTGGTGGTAATACTTAATTCAACCGGTAATTTTGAAAGTTCCGTAAGAATGCGTTTAATATCCTTATTCACCAAAGGTTCTCCTCCGGTAATCCTAATTTTTTTAACACCTAAACCTACAAATGTTTTAGCAAATGTGATGATTTCATCAGACGTCATAAAATGAGATTTACTCCTCAACTTGATCCCTTCTTCAGGCATGCAGTAAGTACAGCGAAGATTACATTTCTCAGTTAGAGAAATACGCAAATAGTCATGAATTCTTCCGTGAGTATCGAACAACATGAATTAAATATTTCCGGGAAAAAATTGAATACCTACGTTGAGTCTTGGCAATTCGTTGAAGTCCCAAACACCTTCTTTACTTTTGAAGTAATCGCTCAATCGATACTTCGCAAAAAAAGCAAAATTAGTCTTACCAAATTTCACCTCAGGACCATATTCAAAACGCTCCATGTATTTCAGTTTACCCAAATTAACTCTAGTAATATTGGTATAACTAGATAAATCATTTTCGTACTTTGCAGAAAAACGCTTAAACATCAACCAATTACCATAACCACCAATGGTAATATATGTTCCCAATTGGTTTCCTCGCTTTCGCTTGAAATTGATTTGTAAACTTAAGGCCCCTCCCATTTTAACAAACCAGTATTTTGCCTTAGCCAAGTCCAATCTAGAAACTGGCAATTGCGTAGAATCTCCATCTCCTAGTTTTAACCTTGACTGGTCATAGCTCAATTCATAATCTGCAACACCAGCAAATATTTTAGAAAAATTCCTATAATATCTTGTTCCAGAATAAAAAGAAAAAGAGTTGATATGCTTAATCGGTGAAAAAACCTCTCCATCCATCGAAACACCATCTACTCCAAAAGCTAATCCACCGTAAGTATGATTAAAAAACTTTCTATTAGGCCCAAAATCTTCATCATCATCCTCCAGCTGCTCTGGAACAGTTTGCTTAATAATAATCGTTTGGGCATTACAGGTTCCATAAGTGAAAACAACCAAAAGTAAGCCTATGCTAATTTGAAACAGATTATTCATTTCCTCCCTCCTTTTTTGCTTGCTTCTCTTTTTCTATCACAATAGAAGTAGTGTAGCCTTTATACCATACAGTGAATATGTAATTATTATTGTTTTTGATCACCTTCTTTAGAACGTTCATTTTTTGAGAAGCAATTACGCTATACTCCTTAATCAGCCCATCTTTGGTTGACACCTTGTAAAAAAGGTAATTCGGTTGCTCCTGCTTCGTATTACTATCATCAGAAATAAATGAATCCACCATGTGCATATTATCAGGGGATTTCTTTCCAATAAATTTGGAATGATAATTTATCACAACTTGGTCATTCATCTCATAATACTCAGGCAGAATATCTACAAAGAGGGAATCCCAAATAATTTTTAACTCAACTGTTTTCGGTGCTTTTTCAACTTCCTCGAGAATATTACTCGCTTGCGGAACACCAAATCCATGCGCATAATCATAGTATGGATATAAATTAGAAGAAGATTCTAGCTTCTTAAACAAGTCCATTACCTTTAGTGAAGAATCTTTCTGCAGCACACAAGCTGCAAAACCAGCCACCAAAGGGCTAGCAAACGATGTGCCCTGTGTTTCATGCAAACCAGTTCTAAACCCATAAGCAATCACATGTCCATATGCAGCAACATTAGGCTTCATTCTCATATCCGCAGTTGGCCCGTAAGAACTAAATGAAGTGTGAATGCCAGTCCAAGGATTAATACCGCCAACCGTCAACACACTATCTGCATCAGCAGGAGCTCCTACATATTTCCAATATCCATCACCTTCATTTCCGGAGGCATTAACCACCAATATCCCTTTATGTGCGGCCATATTTCCTGCTCGAGTAATCAAAGCAGTTTTTCCATCCATGTTTTCTTTAAAATACAGAGATGTGGTATAACCAAGTGAACTATTGATTATATCTGCCCCATTTTTATCTGCCCATTCTACTGCCATTAACCAATCTTCTTCCTCACTTAGTCCTTCTTTTAGCATTCTTTCCGTTCGTGCTAGTAGAAATTCAGCACCCGTTGCCATTCCAACATTCTCCCCATTACTTGTGATACCAGCGATACAACTTAACACAGTACTTCCATGAGAGTTGAATTTATAAACTTGTGAATTGTTTTTATGAAAGTCCCAAGTAGCAATAATTCCTTTTCTTTTTCTAATATGAGCAAACTCTTCCGCTACATCTACACCTGGAAATCCAGCATCAATTATACAGATACGAACACCCTTTCCAGTAATATTTGCCGCTTTGAATTTTTCACCTTGCATCCAATTTATTTGGCCTTTAAGAACAGATTTCTCTCCATTTTTGAGACCTCCAACTAATTCCTCAGCCAAATAACTCTGAGAAACCATAGGTACAACATCAACAACAAATGGTAAAGATTGTATTGCTTGTAATTGCGCTTCACTTGAAACAACCACAGCCATCGCATTAAACCATCTAGAATGACCTGAAACGGTATCACTAAGTATATTGACTGCATTAAAATAATCAGTTCTGAGCGGCTTATCAGATTCTTCAACTAAAGGCAGATCATGCTTCAATCTCCTTTCTATTGCTTTTGCATCAAAATAAGTCATAGGATCAAACTCTACCCCATCCTTATCTGATAGAAAAACCCAAAACTTGTCTTGAGCAAAAAGCGTAAGCCCAAACAATATTAATATGGTTGAAAATATAAATTTCATTCTTTTCTTTTGAGAATGTGAAGTTACTTAAAAATACTGATGCACATTCGGTGCGCTACCTAATTTGCTTTTAAGAAATGGACTTAGGTTTGAACTTTGATACTATAAACATTACCAATTTTATTACAACTAAAACTACAAATCCAACAACCAAACCAGAGGTGAATTCCGCTAAAAGTGCAGGCCAAGCATGCAAAAGGTCATGTATGTAATCAATCTTATGCATGAAAATACCACCCGAAACTAGCAACAATGCGATACTACCAATCACCCCGATAGACTTGATAACTAACGGCATAGACCTTACCATTAAGGCTCCCGTTCTTTTTCTCATCGGTTGTGAATTTCTCTGCCCTTGAATAATCATGTGATATCCTTGATCATCCATTCGGACTATTAACCCCACAATTCCATACACACCTACTGTTGCCAAAATTGCAATAAAAGTAACGACCAATATTTGAATAGTTATTGACTGAGAAGCAACTGCTCCTAAAGCAATTATGATTATCTCAACGGACAAAATAAAATCAGTAACAATGGCAGACTTCACTTTACTTTTTTCATGCTTTAAAAATTCTTTTTTTGATAAATCCTTAACCTTCTCGTCAAGAGGGTTAGGTTCATGAGGTACGATATACTCAAAAACTTTTTCAGCACCTTCGTAGGCCAAGTACAATCCTCCAACAACTAAGATTACATCAATGGACTCATGCCAAAAATAACTCAACAAAAATGGTGATTACCATAAGTATTTGCGTGGCTTCATCTAATCCTAAATTAAAATTGAAATCTAATTGCCAATAACCAAAGACGATGAAGAGTATGACAAAAATGACATAAGGTATTTTACTTTTTAACTGAATTAATTTATTGAATTCAATCAAACAAATGATTCCAAATACAAAAAACAGAGCCATTAAGGTTTGAATGCTATAAAGTGAGAGTATTAAAAGTAATACATAGAACAAACCAGAAAGGGCACGAATTAAAATATCTTTCATTTTAAATGATTTGTTGTATTAATTTGAGATCAATATAATTAATTAAAGATCTTCTAGAAGTAGCAAATATAAATTTTTTGAACTACTTCCGTAGCTTAAAAAGTCTTTTTCGTCAGAAGATTTAAAATGTTTTATGGTAGTAATATTTGTGGGGATTCTTTGTTTGTTTTTAGATTTAATGCCACGCAAACCTTCTCCAATAGTTTCAACCATTTGGCTAGTGGTGGCAAATACAATAAAATTAGCAGGAAGTTCGGTTAATTTTTTTTCTGCAATTTGAAGGGATGAAATGAGTAAAGACCCATCATTGGCGATTAAATTTTCACAAGTAGTAATAAAAAAAGAAGAATCACTTATTTTATTGGTTGTTGTTAAGCCAGCGTTTTTAAATTTATCTTTAAGATTAGATTAAATACATAGCGCCTTTTTGTCTTCCCAATGATTCTCTTGAATAATATTTTCTAAACTTTGGAATATTTCATCTAAATCTTCACAATACAAAAATTTACCACCATTAGCTTTAAAGTTTATGGTAAACTTTTCATCTATTGGTAATTTAATTTCTGGCATGTATTTGCCACGTTCGTTTGATTTTAGTTCTTCTTCTTTATTGTCAGGTTTTGAACCAAATATTTTTCTAAAAAGACTCATTCAGGTTTTTGCTATTAACTCAGTTTTTAAAGGGGTTTTTCAAATATAAAAAATCTTAAATTAACCATACGATTAATTTAAGATTTTTACAATTGGTTTCCAAAATATGGGCTTTTTATCCTTCTACAATTTCATTATTTTCTTTATCAAAACCGCGTTTGCCAAATATTTTCTCAAGATTGTCTTTAAAAATAACTTCTT
>CAJYBK010000015.1 GCA_913064955.1 uncultured Flavobacteriales bacterium | reverse complement strand
CCGTGTGGTATCTAGAAAAACAATATTGTCCTTTAATAATTAGTAAAATATAAGAACTACCGTCTAGCATCTAATGTCTAGCGGCTAATAAAAAAAAAGAAAAATGGAATTAAAAATTGAAGGCAGAATCAAATTAATCAATGAAACTCAAACATGGGATTCAGGATTTTCAAAAAGAGAATTTGTTGTTACTACTCAAGAGCAATATCCTCAGGATGTAAAGTTTGAAGCTGTAAAGGATAAAGCTGCTGCTTTGGATGCATTTGCTGTTGGTGATAATGTGGATGTATCATTTAATGTGAGAGGTAACGAATATAATGGTAAGTATTACGTGAATCTTCAAGCTTGGAAGATTAATAAAGCTGGAGCGGCACCTGCGGCTGCGCCAACTCCACAAGCGCCAGACACTGCTATCGCGCCAATGGGTGACGAAGAAGATGATCTTCCGTTTTAATTTGGGAACCACGTAAATTACAGAAATAGGTATTTATATAGAGACTCACTGCATGAATTTGTAGTGAGTTTTTTTTGTGATAATTTCAAATTACAATGCATGCATTGTAAATATTTTTATCTTTGACATCAAATCACAAGTCAAAAAGCAAATTACTATGTTAAAAGGTGGAGAGTTTATCGTTAAAAAAGAGTCAGCAAGCAATGTGTTTATTCCAGAAGAATGGTCGGAAGAACAGTTGATGATACGCGATATGGTAAGAGATTTCTGTGAACAAGAAATCATCAATCCAATGAAAGCAAGAGGAAGAGAATTGGAGGCTACTAAAGACCGAGATGAAATTGTAGCTTTGTTAGAGAAATCTGCAGAAATGGGATTGTGTGGATTATCCATTGCTGAAGAATATGGAGGGATGGATTTGAAATTTAATACTGGATTATTATTTGGGGAAGCTATTGCATCAGGTTTTTCGTTTGCAACGACTATTGGGGCACAGACCTCTATAGGTTCTTTACCCATAGTTTATTATGGAACAGATGAACAAAGGGCTAAGTATTTACCAAAAATAGCTAGTGCGGAATGGAAAGCATCTTACGCCTTGACAGAACCTGGTGCTGGCTCTGACGCTAATTCAGGCAAAACTAAAGCAGTATTGTCATCGGATGGCACAAAGTATATATTGAATGGTCAAAAGATGTGGATAACCAATGGTGGTTTTGCGCATGTGTTTATAGTCTTTGCCAAGATTGATGATGATGAGAATTTGTCTGCATTCATTGTAGAAAAGGAATTTGGTGGAGTGACGATAGGTGAGGAAGAAAAGAAATTAGGTATCAAAGGTTCGTCCACTGTTCAGGTTTTCTTTAACGATTGTCCAGTGCCGGTGGAGAATCTATTGTCTAAAAGAGGAGCTGGATTTAAAATTGCTTTAAATATTTTGAATTCAGGAAGGATAAAATTAAGTGCGGGTTCTATTGGAGGATGTAAGTATGGATTGACTCAAGCTATTGAGTATGCTACAGAACGATACCAATTTGACAAACCTATTTCTGATTTTGGGGCAATGAAATTCAAAATTGGAGAGATGGCTACCAAAACATTTGCAACAGAAAGTGCTATTTATAGAACAGGTAGAAACATAGACATCAAAGAAAAGGAACTCACAGATTCAGGAGTTGATAAATACGAAGCAAAGACCAAAGCATTGAAGGAATTTGCCATTGAATGTGCCATCCTAAAAGTATATGGTTCTGAAGTATTAGATTATTGTATTGACGAAACACTACAGATTTTTGGAGGAATGGGATACAGTCAAGAAACGGGCGTAGAAATGGGGTATCGAGATGCTAGGATTACTAGAATCTACGAAGGAACCAATGAGATCAATAGAATGTTGGCTTTTGGCGAGTTGATGAAAAGAGCCTTAAAGAAAAAGGAAATTGACATCATTAATCCTGGAAAGAAAATACCAATGTCATTTTTGAAACAAATATTTTCAAGTAGCTATGGAGTAGGTGCTGAGGCAAAGATTGTGGAGAACATGAAAAGTTTGTTCTTGGCCATCTCAGGAATTTCAGGTAAGAAACTAGGTCTAAAAATGGTTGATGAACAAGAGTTAATCATGAATCTTTCAGACATTCTATCGGAAGCGTATATCTGTGAGAGCTTATTACTTAGAGTAGAGAAATTGAGATCAAAAAATTACGATAAAGCAAAGATGGTTGTCATCGAAAATATGCTTCAATTGCAAATGTATAATTCACTGGAGAAAGTTCGTGATTGCGCTTCTAATGCCATAGATAGCTTGCCTGAAGGAAGTAGACAAGGACTTCAGAGAAAAATGGTAAAACGTTTTGCTAGAAGATATGATGTAAATCCTACAGTATTAAGACGAAGTGTTGCGGATTATTTCATCGCTAAGAAAAGGTATAGTTTTTAAGTTAGATTTCTCCCAAATCTTCAAACCTCTCCTTAAACAAATCCATGGCTGAAGGAATCTTTTCCATCACTTCAAAAAAGGCTTCCATTTTTTCAGGGGCAATAGTTTCATGAAGAGCAGACTCTAATGTAAAAACCGCCTTAAGTGAGTTTTTTCGCATACTAAGTCCATAGTCTGTTAGGCACATATATACTTTACGCTTGTCTTGCTTGACTTTTTTGCGATAGATTAATCCTTTTTTCTCCATAGATAATAGAATTCTACTCAAACTATTAGGTTCCATGCCCATTCGGGGTGCAATCTTAGTAACAGGTGTGCCTTCTTTGTCATTGATAGTTAGTAATATGAAAGCCATGGACATGGTGCCGTCTTGAGCAGCAGCCATTTCATTGTACATTTTACTAATGGCCAACCATTTACTACGCAATTGATAAACAACTACTTTCTCTGCTACTTCTAAAAAACTATCTTGCTCCATGGATGTTAATCTGCTTCAAACTTAATTAATTTCCTTTAATTCAATGCATGCATTGAAAAATATTTCTACTTTTGAAGTAAATAATCTAAAAATGAACGAAAAAATAGTCTTTATAGATGGATGCAGAACTCCCTTTTTAAAATCGGGAACTGATTATTTTAATCATGATATCATGTCCTATCAATTGGGACAGTATGCCATCAAAGGATTGTTGGTGAAAACAGGTCTAGATCCTAAATTGGTGGATACCGTAATTATGGGGACTGTAATCTCTAATATTCAAACATCCAATGTAGCAAGAGAATCAGCCTTGGGAGCAGGAATTCCAATGTCTACACCATGTCATACAGTTACACAGGCATGTATTTCTGCAAATCAAGCAGTGGCTGCAGGAATTGGTGCCATTCGTTCGGGACAAGCAGAAATATTTATTGCTGGGGGAGTAGATAACACTTCAGATACACCGATAGGTTTCAAAAAAGAGATGCGTAAGAAGTTGTTTGCAGCTCAAAAGTTAAAAACATTTGGTGATAATTTGAAATTTGTATTTTCATTACGTCCTAGACATTTTGCACCAGAAAGACCTAAAGTAGCGGAATTTACAACACAAAGAACAATGGGACAAGATTGTGATATTTTGGCTGCTAAATACGGTGTAACTAGAGAAGAACAAGATGAGTTTTGTTTGCGTTCGCACACTCTTTCAGATCAGGCTTGGAAAGATGGTCACTTGAAGGCGGAGGTTGTTGAGGTGGCTTTTCCTCCTAAGTTTAAGCCGGTGAATTATGATAACGGAATTAGAGTTTCTTCTCTAGAAAAATTGGCAAAATTAAGACCGGCATTTGACAAAAAACATGGAACATTAACAGCTGCTAATTCATCATTTCTTACTGATGGTGGTTCTGCTGGTCTGTTTATGACTGAAAGCAAAGCAAAAGAATTAGGACTGACACCTAAAGCAGAAATTGTAGATTTTTGTTTCACAGGACAGGAACTAGATGAGGAATTGTTACTAGGTCCAACATTTGCTACTTCAAAAGTGTTGCAAAAAACAGGTCTAACATTGGAAGATATGGATGTCATTGAATTTCACGAAGCATTCGCAGGTCAGATATTGGCTAATATAAAAACACTAGCATCAGATGATTTTGCAAAATCAAAATTAGGAAGAGACAAGGCAGTTGGAACTATCAATATGGAGAAATTTAACCTTTGGGGAGGGTCCCTTTCTATTGGACATCCATTTGGAGCAACAGGAGTAAGATTGATAAATACAGCAGCAAATAGATTACATCATGAAGGTGGGAAGTATGCTATACTGGCGGCTTGCGCTGCAGGAGCACATGGACATGCAATGATCATTAAAAAATACGAAGCGTAATGAGTACAGCACTAAATAGAGATGACTTTTTTAGATTGGAAAAGAAAGACGGTATTGCTACCATCTGGATTCATGTAAAGACAGAAAAGGTTAACATCATTTCACCCACATTGATTGAGTATTTCAATGAAATATTCACAGAGTTGGCTAACGATTCTAGTATAAAAGCTGGTGTCTTGATTACAGATAGAGCAGACTTCATGGCTGGTGCCGATATCAAAGCTTTTAAAGCGGAGAAGAAAGGCGACTTCATGCCGACACTTGAATTTGGACATAAATGTTTGGATGCATTGGCTGCATCTAAAAAACCAATCATTAGTGCCATCACTGGTACATGTTATGGATTAGGAACAGAGATTTCTTTGGCTTGTCATGGACGTGTGATTTCGGATGATCCAAGAACCAAAATGGCTTTACCTGAGGTGAAGTTAGGGTTGCTTCCCGGTGGAGGCGGTACACAAAGATTACCAAGATTGGTTGGTTTGCAAAAGTCTTTAGACATGATGCTTACCGGTAAGAATATTTACGCAAAGCAAGCTCTGAGAATGGGATTAGTTGACGAAATGGTCAACAAAAATAAACTACACAAAGCAGCGGTTGCCTTAGCAGAAAAGATTATTAAAAACGGGGGTAAACTTGACAGAAAACGTAAAACAAGTTTATTAGACAAGTTTTTGGACGGAACTTCTATAGGTAGAAATATCGTATTCAAGAAAGCGAGAGAGAAAGTCATGAAAATGACACAAGGAAATTATCCTGCTGTGCCTAAAATTATTGATTGCGTAGAGTTCGGCTTAAAGAATGATTTACAAAAAGGTCTTGCTTTTGAAAGAGAAGGTTTTGAGGAATTGATTTTGACACCTGCTTCTGCAGCGTTACGTCAGCTATTCTTCAATATGACTGACAATAAGAAGAACCCGTATGAAGGTAAGCAAAGACATATCGATACTATAGGTATTGTGGGGGGTGGATTTATGGGCGCTGGAATTGCTGAAGTTTCCATCATGAATAAAATGGATGCTGCGATCAAAGATATCAATCAAGAAGTATTGACTGAAGCAAATAAAACCATTTGGAAGACGCTATCTAAAAAATTGCAGAGAAAGCAAATTACAAGTATTGAGGCGGATAAAATTATGGGAAGGTTGAGAGAAAGGTTGACCTACGATAGTTTTGAGCATACAGATATTGTGGTGGAAGCAGTGGTAGAAAATATGGGCTTGAAAAAGACCATCATGAAAGAATTAGAAGCACACTGTCCTACAGATTACATATTTGCTACCAATACGTCTGCGTTGTCTGTAACAGAGATGGCAGAGCATGCTGCAAAGCCTGAGAATGTAATCGGGATGCATTATTTTTCTCCGGTGCCTAAAATGCCATTGTTAGAAATTGTAAAAACTAAATACACTTCAGAGGAAACAATTGCAACTACTTATGATATTGGAGTAAGACAAGGCAAAACTTGTATTGTTGTACAAGATGGCCCTGGGTTTTATGCTAATAGAATTCTCGCTCCTTACTTGAATGAGGTCATGTTGATGATTGAAGAAGGCGGAGATATGGAGAAGTTGGACAAAGCAATGAAGAAGAAAGGAATGCCTGTTGGTCCTGTTGCATTAATGGATGAGGTAGGAATTGACGTTGGTGCGCATGTAATGAGTGGTGATATTGCTGAGGTAGTAAAATCGCGCGAGGGTGTTGTGGTTTCTCAAGGACTACTTAAAATGTTTGATGCTGGTTATTTAGGTAAGAAAAACAAGAAAGGGTTCTATAAATATGATGGAAAAAAAGGCAGAAGAAATGGAGCGAATCCAGAGGCTTACAAGTTCTACGGTAATCCTATTAAAAAAGAAATCTCTTTTGAAGATATGACCTGGAGACCGCTTCTATTGATGATTAATGAGGCAATTATGTGTTTAGAAGAAGGAATCATCGATGCACCAACTCCTGGTGATTTAGGGGCTGTTTTTGGTCTTGGGTTCTTGCCGTTTACGGGAGGTCCTTTCAGGTTCTGTGATGCATTTGGATTGAAAGAAATGGTTGAATTAATGGAAAGTTACGCTGCTAAATTTGGTCCTAAGTTTGCACCAAGACCAATGTTAAAAGAATTGGCAGCAAAGGGAGAGCAGTTTCATCCTAAAAACTAAGATCAAAATAAATTAAAACAAAAAAAGGGAAAAGATTCAACATGAGTCTTTTCCCTTTTTTAATATTGTCAATCAATATCTAAAAAAGACCGTGCAATTCTGCATCAATCATTTGAATGATTTTGCCTAAATCCTCAGGGTTTTCATTGAATGAATTATCATCAATATCAATGATTAGCACTCTACCTTTGTCGTAAGTAGAAATCCATGCTTCATATCTTTCATTCAATCTTTTTAAATAATCGATACGAATACTCTCTTCATATTCACGACCTCTTTTCTGAATGTTCTGAACTAATTTAGGAACACTTGCTCTTAAGTAAATTAATAAATCAGGAGCAGAGATAAATGATTCCATCAAATTGAATAATGAGAAATAATTCTCAAAGTCTCTTGTAGTCATTAATCCCATAGAGTGTAAGTTGGGAGCAAAAATAAATGCATCCTCATAGATAGTTCTATCCTGAATGATTGTTTTAGTGCTTTCCTTGATCTCTTGAATTTGAGTAAAACGACTATTTAAATAATAAACTTGTAGGTTGAAGGCCCATCTTTGCATATCATCATAAAAATCCAAAAGATATGGATTCGTATCAACATCCTCATAATGAGTCTGCCAACCGTAATGTTTTGATAGTAATTCTGTTAGGGTTGTTTTTCCCGCGCCTATATTTCCGCCTACTGCTATGTGCATTTGTGTCTAAATTTTAAGAACATCTAAGGTAGAAATAATTCTGTAATCCATATCGAACTGTTGAAAAAAAGTGACCTACTTTATTATTTATCTATGATTGGAACTATCATAGCGAATTAGCAAGACCTTTAATTGTTGGTTGTTTTTAGTCCATTTCCTTGCTTGATTGGTCTTAGGCACATCACTCACTTCAGTTTGAAGGTCCCACGAGATGAAATTGCAATTTGGAAAATGTTTTTGCATTAAAGCATAGCCATCTCTTTCTTGAGACAATACACTAGGAGAAAAGCCTTCAAGTTCTTTTTGAATTTTGATAAGACTTTTATATAAGTCCTTTTCGCCCATGTCGTGCAGAAATGGCAGATAGTAGGCCGTTTTAAAGCCTAATGAATCAAATGCTTGCAGACATTCTAGACAAGCGCTTTCTACAATTATATTCTGCGTACAGTTGACCTTAGTGCTAATTACTAGTAAGTGTAGAGCGGCTTTTTTACTATTACTTGGGTCCAGATTCTTCATGTCTAACCAATAATAGTACTCGGAAGGTGTTTCGGTGCTTGTGATTAATTTATCTAAGTGTAGTCCTATGCTTTCAGTTGGAGGGTGATTTACATCAAGCCAATTATCTTTTTGATATTGTACATCAATTTCAAAACCATTAAAGTGTTTTTTTGCTTCCTGTAATCGAGGTATTCCATTTACTCGATGACACCATATTTTGTCATTAAAGTCAATGTTGTTTTGAGTGGGAGTTTTAATTATAGGCAATTTCTTTGAGGAAGAAATAGAAATATAATTCGTGCTTAATGGAGATAAAGCGGAATCATAGTACTCCGTATAAATATCGAATAAATCAGACCAAAGATGTATTAAATTTTCGGAGTTAAATGCATGTGTAGAATGAGCAATTAAGTTTGTTATTTTCTCATTTTCCTCCAGTTGATAGGAGTCATTACACCAGAATATCATAGGAATTTCGTACATGTATTTGGAGAGTAGAACATCTGAATGTCCATGAAAGTTTCTAAAATCATATACTTCATCACCGTGATCTGAGAAGTAAGTTAAAGTACATTTATCTTTTGAATCCTTCAAAGCCAATATTAACTCAGATACAATTTTGTCGTTGTATGCAATGGCGTTGTCATAAGCATTAATATAATCTTGCTGAGTTTTATCCCAGACCATATTCGCCAAATTAAAGTCATCAGAAAATATTTCGAATTCGGCAGGGTATCGTTCTTTGTAACTGAGATGCGTCCCCATTAAGTGAATGAAGATTACCTTGCTTTTATTTAACTTCAATGCTTTTTGATAAGGTTTAAGCACATTACCATCTAATGTTGTCTTAGCGCCAATGGCATTGGTGTATGTCTTGTGACTGGCTTTGCTAGCCATTACCGATATAGGTGTCTCATGTTCACCGGAGAAAGCCTGATTACTTATCCAGAAAGTTTCATAACCTGCTTGATTGACTAAGTCTATTAAACTCCCTTTTTCCATGTTTAATTCAGGATGAGCAGCATTTTTGAAGGTTAGAACTTTTTCAAGTGCCGGAACTGTATGTGCATTAGGTGTTTTAGTGTTTTGGAAAATAATTAAGTTTTCCTTGGATAGATTTGGGTTGGTTTTTCTTGGATAGCCATAAAGACTCATGTGGTGCTTGGAAGTGCTTTCACCAATGATGATGACATGCGTTTCAATTTCCGAATGACTTTGGTTTCTAGTCAGTTTTTCAAAGGTGATGTGTTGGTTGGCGACATCAATAAACTTCTGTTTTTCTTCAAGGTATTGACCGTATGAAATAAAAGATTGGATAAGTCCATTGTCTGAAAAATGAACAGGCGCTAATCGGTTGGATATTTTAGTAAAACCAAAAACAGCAAAGCCTATTATTCCTATTGTCAAAAAAATAAATTTAGACGGCTTTTCATGTTGCCTCATTAAGTTTTTGGAGAAAAAGCCAACAGCAAAAAGAACCAATGCATAGAGTAAAAGATATAGGAGAAGTTGCCAAGTTAGGTAATCATTAAGAAACTCAGTCGACTCATTACTATTGGTGCTAAAAATGGAAAAGTAAGTAGCGCTATTGGGAAATCCTTTGAAAAGCCAAACATGGGCAAATTCCAAAAGAAAGTAAATCCATAAAGGAATCAAACAAATTTGATAAACACGAAAACTCTTTTTCATGAAAAAGAATGGAGATACAAGTAACAAAGCAAAGATTAATTGAATAATCTCATATTTTATAAAGTGCTTTAATGGATACCAATCACTATCTATGAAGTAACTGTATTCCATCCATCGATTGATGGTCATGGCTGCGAAAATAATTAGCAGAAATCTAAGCGCTCTTTGAAAGGTAGATTCTTGCACTTGTTACTTTAATGCTTGTTGAATAATCTTCGAACCTTCGCAGAAATAGACCATCGATTTTTCAATCCAAATAGGGTGCTTTTTATCTAAAATTACCAGTTCTGTAATTTCTAAAGTTTGTAAATTAAAACTTTTGGCAAACTCATCAGTGGTATAGTAAATTTGATTGTTTTGAACGTTCCAATTCGAAATATCACCTATCGGAATTTTCTTATAATAAGTGCCATAGATATCAAAAACCAATATACCATTGTTAATACATTGCATATATAAATACCCATTTGCTTCGATCATTTTGATAGGTTCTAAATTCTTCAAATTTAAGATTTGCATCAAATTACCAGTTTCAATTTTCTTTTGGAGGTATTGATCTACTTTTACAATCTGAAATAACTCCTGATCATATAGCCAGATACCATTGTCAATTTTACTACTGGCCACGCAAGTAATTTGATACATACCTAATTCTTCAAATGAGATAACACTCTGGTTTTGCTCGCTCAAGGTATTGTCTGTGATAATCATTTTTTGTACATCCTTATAGAACAGTATCGGACGCATTGGATTACGCACATCAATGGTGTGTATGTCCCCAAGTAACTTGTTACTTATTCTAAAAGTGCCTGCATTATTCGCGCTTACTTTTATGATTTCGTTTTTTAGAGTAGAGTAGGAGTTACCTTGAATATCAGTTCCTAAGAATCCACAATTTTGTGAGAATAAACTTACATTAATGACGAGTAGCATCAATGCTAAGAATTTCTTCGGCAAAAATTCGGTCATTTTGTAATCGTGGTATTTTGTTTTGTCCTCCAAGTTTTGATTTTGACTTAAGCCATTCATAAAACGTACCATTTTTTAATACGTTTATAATTGGTTTCTGTAAAGATAGGTCATTTGTCCTTTTGGCACTGTAGTCGCTATTTAATTTTTGAAGATTAACATCTAAATGAGTTGCAAATTGCTCTAGATTTTCGGGAAGAACTTCAAAATCAATCAACCATTGATGACCACCTTTGTTTTCTTTAGTCATAAATATAGGACAAACCGTGAAGTCTAGAATAGCACATTTTAGCGTTTTACACGTTTCTTGAATAGCTTTTTCGACATTACTAATCATCAATTCTTCACCGAAAACATTGATGTATTGAGAGGTTCTACCTACTACTTTTATTCTGTGTGGAAATAATGTAGTGAAAGTAACTGTATCACCTAATTTGTATCTCCAGAGTCCAGCATTGGTGCTAATAACGATGGCGTAGGTTTTTCCTAGCGCTACTTCAGCAATGCTTAAAGTTTCTGGCTGGTCCAAATGCCATTGGTCTTGCTCGATGAACTCGTAGAATATACCATAATCTAACATTAAAAGCATGTCGTCACTTTTAACTAGGTCTTGAATACCAAAAAAACCTTCACTAGCATTATAGGTTTGAACATAGTTCATGTTCTCGCTTTGAATTATTTGCTTAAACTGGTTGCTGTAAGGTTCGAAGTTGACACCTCCATGCATATATAACTCTAAATTAGGCCATATATCCATAATGTTATCTGTGTTCTGCTCCTTAAGGATTTTCTTCAAAAGTACTAGTGTCCAAGAAGGAACTCCAGCTAAGATTCTTACATCTTCCTTGACAGTTTCCTTGGCCATTTTGTCCAATTTCTCTTCCCATTGACTCATCAAGGCAATTTCCCTGCTTGGCGTTCTTCTCCATTCACACCACCAAGGAAGATTTTTTACAATGATTGCTGAAAGGTCTCCGAAGTATGATTTTTGATTGAAGTAGTTAATTTCTGAACTTCCACCTATAATTAAATGTTTACCAGTAAACAATCTTGTTTGAGGATGGTTTGCGTAGTACAAACCCAATAAGTCTTTACCACCTTTGTAATGACACTCTTGCAGCGACTCCTTACTCACAGGGATAACTTTGCTTCTTTGATGTGTTGTTCCAGATGATTTGGCAAACCAAAGTATCTCAGTAGGCCAAAGTAAGTTTTGTTTACCTGCTTTAATTCTTTCGATATAAGGCAGAAGGTCATCATAAGACTGAAGTGGAACTTGCTTTTTAAAGTCTTCGAATGATCGAATTTTTGAAAAGCCAAACTTTTTACCGAATTCAGTATCTTTTGCATCATCTACTAATGAGACAAGCAATTCATTTTGAACTTCAATCGGATGTTTTTTGAATAAATCAATTTGATGGACACGCTTCTTTATTAACCATGAAAAAATGGAATTGAATGGAGCGCCCATAATAGAGTAATGCTAATGCAACTAATTATCCGAAGATAACTAAGCCGAAAATCACTATCAAAGCTAGACCAACATAAATGTATCCAATACCTGCTGTGCTTTCGTGAAAATTTTTGTCTGACATTGTAAATTAATTTTATACAAAAGTACTAAATTGCAGCATTATGAGAAAATTAATAATTGCTTTTTTTACCGGTGTAGTATGTGTTGTATCAATTAAAGCACAAACTGGCTGGACCTGGACTGAATTAAATACTATGCCTAAGCGTGTAAGTAATAATGCTGTGGTGGAAGGATTTGTTGGGAATGACGCTTTCGTTTTTTCATTTTCAGGAATTGATTCAACCAAAAGTCATCAAGGAATTAATTTAGGTTCATATAAATATGATGTAACGAACGGTAACTGGGAAACAATTGCCAATCTTCCTGATACAATGGGTAAAATTGCTGCGGGAGCTAGTTTGGTTAATGGAAAAATATACATTATCGGAGGATACCATGTATTGGCTAATGGAGGTGAAGTTTCTTCAAATAAAGTTCATATCTATAATCCGGCAACAAATTCGTATGAAGCGGATGGAGCACCTATACCTCTAGCCATAGATGATCAAGTACAATGTGTTTGGAGAGATAGTTTGATTTTTGTGGTTACAGGTTGGAGCAATACAGGTAATAAGAAGGATGTTCAAATTTATAATACTTACACTAATACTTGGCAGGCAGGAACAGACTTGCCTTATAATAATGATTTTCTTGCTTTTGGAGCATCAGGGACGATTATAGGAGATACTATAATTTATAATGGAGGTGTAAAAGGAGGAACTGTTTGGGCTTCAGTTGCTAAAACACGTATTGGTATTATTGACCCCAATAACCCTACGCAAATTGCATGGTCATTAGCAGATGATAATCCTGGAGCAGCAGGCTATAGAATGGCATGTTCTTATCATGAAAATAGAGCATTTTGGGTTGGAGGGGCAGGAACAGCTTATAATTATGATGGATTAGCATATAGCAATGGGGCTGGAGTAGAACCTTTAGAAAGAATCTTACAATTTAAGAATGACACATATCTTTATGACGAAGGATTAGGAACGCCTTACGGGGTAATGGATTTTAGAGGAATTGCAAAAATTAGTGATACAAAGTGGATTATTTGCGGAGGCATGGAGTCTGGTCAAACTGTTACGAATAAAACTTTTCTTTTAGAAATAGATCCAGTAATAGCAGGTTTAGAAGAGAAAGATTTGGATTTAAGTATATTTCCTAACCCAGCAGTTGATGTTATTAGTTTTACAGAAAACAAAAATGGTAGCAGTTATGTTATAACTGATATGCAAGGACGAAAGGTAAAAAAAGGATTACTTAGGAATAATTCAATTGAAATTAGTGAAATGATTTCAGGAAATTACATCTTAATCATAAATAACGATTCTGATGAAATAATTGCTCGAACTCGTTTTGTAAAGAATTAAGATGCTTTTATTTTTAAAATTAAATAAGAAATAATGAATTTTTTACCACAAGATATAGATGATTATGCAGTTGCTCATACTTCCAAAGAAGATGAGTTGTTGCTAAGGCTTAATCGAGAAACAAATATTAAAGTATTACAACCTCGAATGTTGTCAGGACATCTGCAGGGAAGAGTTTTGAGTATGTTTAGTCACATGATTCAACCTAAATACGTATTGGAAATTGGTACTTATACCGGTTATTCAGCAATTTGTTTAGCAGAAGGTCTGCATGAAGATGGCAAGTTGGTCACCATTGAAATTGATCCAGAAGTAGTTGAGTTTGCAGAAAAGTTTTTCAAAGAATCAAAGTATGCTACTAAAATTCATCAAAAGGTAGGAGATGCCGTAGAAATCATTGATAGCATTAATGACGAGATTGACCTAGTTTTTATCGATGCTGACAAAGGTAATTACATTACCTATTTGGAAAAAGTATATCCTAAATTAAGAGTTGGAGGGTATATCATTGCGGACAATGTACTATGGAGCGGCAAGGTAGCTCAACCTGCTAATTCAAAGGACGCTGATACTCAAGTGCTCCAAAAATTTAACGCAATGATTCAAACGGATGAAAGGTTTGAAAATGTACTTCTACCTGTAAGAGATGGATTGATGATAGCGCGAAAAGTTAAATAAATTTATCGCTGACCAACTTTAAATTCCTGTTTTGGTTCAAGTTTGACTTTGATATAATGAAATGTTTCATCAATGGATTTATAAGTTCCATTTGGTGAGGGAGCTAATGCAGGCGACTGATTAATGTTACCTTGCATATCTATTAAAATATAGTAAGGAACGTTTCGTATAGCATAGTCGTCTATCAATTGGGCGTCTCCATTGTAATGGCCAAAATGCCAATCATACAGTTTGCCATTGATAGTCATAAACTTGTTGTAATCGTCTATGTTGTGATCTAAAGAAATGGAAACAAACTCTACATATTTGCTGTATTTTTCTTGTAGTTGCCTGATCACATTCATTTCCTGGATACTTGGCTTGTTCCATGATGCCCAAAACATCACATAAACATATTTACCCCTTAAACTTTTAAGTGTTGTTGTGTCTCCTTTTGGCTCTATCCAGGAAATGTCAGGTGCTTCCGTTCCTAGACCTAGTATCTCCTGAATGTTAATAGTGTTTCTGGCAATCTCTCCGTGTAATGAATGGGTTGTTTTATTGGCAATAAGGTTGAGAATAAAACGAACGTTGTTTTGGTCAAAAAACGTAGAATGATATGCTTCATGTAAGGCGTTAAGCATTATGAATTCCCTAAATTGCGCATTGGCTAAATAGTAATGTTGACTCATAGCTTGGTCTAGCTTTTCTAAACTCGCTGCATTATTTATAGCAAAGGTTACTTTGTCTCTGTTTACTATATTCAAATCTGATAAAACATCTTCGTAAAAGTCCTGAATGAAGTACATGTAAGCATCATTATGAGCTAAAATGGGTTTTGCTTTTATAAATGTTTCAAATACAACAAACTTGTTTCTATCCGGTTCCTGCCTATTGCTGAAAAGAGCAATGGAAGCAATACTGTATTTATAGTAGTCTTTAAAGTATCTATTGTCAATGTCTTTGTAAGATGTGAAAATCTTTTGAGTGAACTGTGATAGTGAGTCTCTAAACTCCTCATTTTGAAGCATTAATCTTTGCACCTTTAAAGTATCTCCATATAGAAAGTAATCTAATCTTAGGTTGAACTCCAGTATAAGAGTATTCAAGTCGTTAGCTGGTAAGCTATCAAATACTAATCTTACAGTATTTCCTGTAAGTTTCTGAACGTTCTCATGTCTGTATGGGAAACTAACAGTGTATTTTGAAGTGTTCGGATCAATATATAGTGTGGCAGATTTGTCTTGAATTTGTATCAAAGATTTAAATCCCCTTTCAGGATTACACTCAAAAGTGATATTGCCATCTTTGTCAATAATACCCTTGTCTAAAACACGTGTTTCATATGAAATGTAATCAGTATAAGTCACTAATTGAGCAATCTGCCCCTTAAATTGTGGGGCATAGCAATTAATTGTCGTTTTGTTTTGAGCAAAACTCAAAAACGCAAAAATTAAGAAACTATATGTGATTAATATTCTCATAGGTTAACACTAGGAGGCAAAAACTGGTCCACGTTTGATTTATTTTTTATTAGTTCTCTTACAATTGATGATGAAACACAGCTATGCTCTGCATCAGTAATTAAGAATATTGTTTCAAGCTCAGGTAAATGTTTCTTATTGATTTCAGCAATAGGTTTTTCGTATTCAAAGTCAATATTATTGCGCAAACCTCTTACTATAAATTGAGCATTATGAACTTTACAGAAATCCACGGTAAGACCTTCAAAAGCTAATATTTCGACACCTGCCATTGATTCAAATGCTTTTTGCACGAGCTCTAATCTTTTAGCTGCATCAAAAAGGTAGTTCTTAGATGTGTTTGTTCCAACAGCAATAATGATTTTGTCAAAAAGTGGTAAGGCTTTTTCTACAATAGAGTAGTGGCCAATTGTAATTGGATCAAATGAACCTGGAAAAACAGCAATTCTAGACATAATAGGATATGGTTAATGATATGCACTTTTAACTTTAAAAGTGTCATAAGGTTACACCGAATAGTAATTAACTAGACAGCAGTCATTGGTTTTGTTGGAAAAATGAAAAGTTCACCCTACTATAAACCCTTGTTTCTTGGTAGTGTATTTCTTTGGAATAATCTGTTTCTCTGCCATGTTCAATAATGAGAAGTCCATCCGGTTCAACCCATTTGTTATCAAAAATTACTTTGGGCAGAGAGATAATATTTCTTAGTGCATATGGAGGGTCAGCAAAGACAAGTGGGAATGAATCCTTAGGTTTATTCAAAAACTTAAAGACATCGCTTTTAACGCACTTTACAGGTAGTTCATTCTCGTGTGCAAAGGTGTTGATGAATTTATAACTGTCCATTGATTTATCCACTGTTAAAACACTCTCCGCTCCTCTGGATGCAAATTCATAACTAATATTACCTGTTCCTCCAAATAAATCTAATACGCGTAGACCTTCAATGTCCACAAGATTGTCAAGAATGTTGAATAAACTTTCTTTGGCAAAATCTGTAGTAGGTCTAGCCTTGATTTGTTTAGGAGCAACTATACTTTTTCCTTTGTGTGTTCCGCTTATTATTCTCATTGTGTTAATTCTATAAATTGAGCAAGACCACTAAACTTTCTATTGGTTACCAGTGGATGAGGTTCTACTTTTAAGTTTCTCAAAAAAGAAGAAAGGTGTTCTTGTAAATAGGCTTTTTCCTCACATTCGCCAAACAACTGTACAAAACAAGTCTCGTTATCCAGGTTAAACTCTTGAATCATCAACATTACAAAGTAAATGACTTCTTGGTTGTTGGATACATCAAAAATATTTGCAAGTTGAAGTTTGCCATCTACAACCACAGCAAGTGCCAAAACATCATTAATCACTGCACCTGTTATGCTTTGTTTGTGTTTTTGTTGTAGACTGTAATTAATTAAGATTTCTAAAATATGCCTGCTTACAATGGAAGGAATGGTGTTAGCGATACTATTAATGCGTTCTTGATAAACGATTGATATACTTTCAAAAAGTAATGCTGACTTATGTATTTGGTATTCGGATGAAACATTCCATTTTAAAAATGATTGAAGATTCTCGAAAGGCACATTTTCCAAACTCATATTTGGCAGCAATGAATACTCTTTGGAACATGAAATAAGAGTGGAAGATTGAAAAGAAGAATCAACTAGCTGTTTTAAATTCTCTATTTTAATTAGTTTCTTGTCGGTGCCCAGGTCGAGTTGAAGGAAATTATCTCCATGTGGGAATAGATATACAGCAACATCTGAAGGATTCGTTTCCGCAGAAGATTTGTATATAATCATGTTTTGAAAATTAGGCTTATTGCTCCCAACTACCATTGGTACTTCCATCAGCAAGATTACCTAGGCTAAATGGAGTTCTGCTTCTCCCACTTTCTGTGAAAGGATTATAAGCGTATGGGTCGTATACATAGAAAGCATTAGTCGTAGAGTCAATTTCGACAGACTCCATTACAAAGTTTACTAAAGTATCCTTAGGTGTTCTTACAACATCTACTTTGCTTGGGTCAAATTCAAATCTCCTGATAATCTCTGATGTTTGTGCTTCATCATTAAAGAATAGGTTTTCTAATACCGGAATCCAAATTGTATCTACTTGAAAGTATCCTAATTTGATAGCTTCAGCTTCGTCAATACCATCTTTAATTAGGTTTTCATCTTCAAACGGGTCATAACCTAAAATTGCAATTTCTTCAGCATTTGGTTGTCTATCTGGAATTTTACCAGAAGGGTGTTTAATGATAGGGATAGTTCTGTATACTTTATCATTTTCAAGGAATCTTTTCAATTCAGCGAAATCAGGAGCAAATTTCCCGTATTTCTTTTTGTATGCTAATTGAATGGTTCTGATATCTTCCAAAGATTGTTTAGCGTTTTTCTCGTATGTTTCGTACAATTTTATTTTCTCCATTGTATCAGTTAGCGAGTTGATGCTAAGAACAGTTAAAATTGCACAAGTAACAAAAAGAAGACTCATTACAGCTAGATGTATCATTTTACTGATAATCTCAAGGACATAAAGTAAAGTGACGATACCAGCCACTAAAATGGATATTCCACCAATTAAAAACCAAGTTGATTGCGTTTTCTCAATAACAGCCTCTGGTGTAACAGCCATAATAACCAATACTAACCCAGTAATAATAAGTATAGAAGCGAAAAGGTATTTTTTCGCATATAATCCTAATTGTTCTAACATATCAGAAGTTTAAAATTTTAACACAGTTTCTAATGTGTACAAATGTAATATTTTTTGTAAATGTAAAATAGTAATAATAAGAAATAACTATGTTTCGGATGAATTTTCCATGTGAACGGAAAATTAGTCTTTATAATTATCCTCTTTCAGTCGTTGTTTTATTTCATCAATGTGCTTTTGCTTCTTTTCTTGACGAAGTTTTATTGCTGATTTTGTGAAATAAGTATGAGCTTCAAGGAATTTAATTTGCAATTCATCCCAAAGCCTGTCACTATTAATTTTACCATGATCTCTTAGTTCACGTCTCAATGTATCAGAAATTTGATGAAAATCATCTCTTCCCAAATAATCCAAATCAGCATCACAAATAATTTGTTGCAATTTGTTCTTAGGGGCATGGGGGATAATAGTTGCGTAGATTAATTCATGCACAACTGCTACTTGTTCTTCAGTGTAGCCATACAAAGGAAGAATCTCTGCAGCCATTCTTGCGCCTACAGGTTCGTTTTTGTCATATTGCTCTACAAATCCAGCATCATGATAAGTCGCAGCAGATTTCAATACAAATATATCTTCATCAAGAACTCCCTCCATAATGGCAATTCTCTCAGCAGCTTCTACCACGTCAAGTGTATGATGTATTCCGTGATAATGTAAGTTAGGAGAAAGTTCTGCTTTTAGAATTTTCATAATATGACGCTCTGCTTTTCTATAGTTAATACTACTATAAATGTGAAGATTTACATATTCCTTGAATTTCTTATTAGGTAATAATTGATTATTGTTCTTGGCAAGATGAGGTTTAATACCTTCTACAAAGTACATGTCAATTTCACCTTTGTTTTTGGCCGGTATTTTACCTCTGTACGTACAATCAAAATAAGGCTTGATATATTCATAGGTTGTTCCGGAGATATTAACTTTTCCTGGTTCACCAGACATTTCCATTCGGTTGGCCACATTTACAGTGTTTCCCCAAATATCATAGGCAATACGTTTACTTCCTATTACTCCTGCAATTACATCGCCAGTATGCAATCCTAACCTAAGTTCCCAAGGTTCTTCGTTTTTATAAGCTGGCCTACTTTTTTCCTTTTCCATAAAGGCTTGTATCTCTAAAGCAGCCAATACAGAGTTAATTGGATTTTCTTTATCTCTAAGAGGTACACCACCTGCAGCCATATAAGCATCACCAATTGTCTTGATTTTTTCCAATTGATGTTTCTCAATTATTTTATCAATTTCACGGAAAAGATTATCAAGTCTTTTTACAAGATCGGTAGGTTTGTAATCTTCAGCAATTCTTGTGAAACCTTTAATGTCACTAAATAAAACCGTCACCATACGATAATAACGTGGTTTGGTCTTTCCTTTGTTTTTAAGTTCCTCCACCGTTTCGGCAGGAAGTATATTGAACAGTAACTTATCAGATTTTGCTTTTTCTTCCTCTAACTCCCTTTGGTTTCTTTCTAATTGTTCTTTTTGAAGGGTAATGGTTTTCGTTCTTTTTTCGACTAAGAAAGCTAGTCTTTCTTTCTGAGACTTCATAGATCTTATCCTATAAATATAGAAAGCGTAAATCAAAAGCCCTAAAAGAACAATACAGCAAGCTATAAACCACCATGTACTCCAGTAAGGAGAAGCAATGTTTATCCTTAGTACGGAAGGAGTTTTACTCCATACACCATCGCTGTTGCATGCCCAAACTTTAAAAGAATAACTTCCTGGTGATAAATTGGAATAATTGATTTGTTGAAGATTGTTTAATTCTATTTCTTCATTATCAACACCTTCTAAATAGACTCTATACATATTCCCTTTTGGAAACGTATAATGCAAAGCAGCAAATTTGATGGTAATATTATTTTGTTTGTAGCCTAAATTTATTTCATTCAAATAGGAGACACTTCCCAATTCAGGATACTCCTGATTCAGAGGTCGATTAAAGATTAAAAGGTCCGTAATAACAACTTTGGGAGCTATTAAATTGGCTTTTATGTCTTCCGGGAAGAATGAGTTAAATCCTGTAATTCCTCCAAAAAACAATTCTCCAGAAGTTGACTGAAAAAATGCCCCAGTGTTAAATTCGTTACTTAAAAGCCCATCGTTCTCGTGAAAATTTTCAAATGTTCTTGTTTTGTAGTTGAATTTAGAAATACCGAAATTAGTACTGATCCATAAAGTAGATTCTTTTTTAGAACCTGTTACACCATAGGTAGCATTGTTAGCCAACCCTTCCTCTTCCGTGTAAATTTCGAATTGCTCAGTAGCGATGTCAAATTTATTTAAACCACCACCATATGTCGAAATCCATAAAGTTCCTGCGGGTTCTTCATAAAAAGAAAGAACGGTATTATTACTTAATGAGTTGCTGTTGTTAGGTGAGTTTTGGTAATACTTAAAACGCATTTCCACAGAATCATTTATCACCACACTATTTACTTTTGCGAATCCACTTCCTGAGAAAGCTAGCCACTTTTGACCAGAACTATCTATATACAATTCTCGACAACTTTCAGATGAAATAGACTGTGGATTATTTGGGTCATTGGTGTAAAACTGACTCTCAAAATCTTGAGCATCAATTCTTGCTAAACCTTCTTTGCAACTTGCCCAGCCATAATTTTTACTATCAAATGTAATATGGTAACAATGATCATCGTCCCAAGGGTCGATTTCATTTCTGAAGTTTACTTTTTTATAAGAAAAATTATTTTTGTTTTTAAAGTCAACCGTTAATATAAAAACACCACTTGATGTACAAGTCCATATTTTACCAAAAGGGCCTTTCTTAATGTGGTAAATACTGTTGTTGTTAGGTTGGTTAAGGTTGGTGCTTTTAAATGGAAATTGATAGTATTTTGTATTCTTTCTATCTATGGCAGTTATACCTTGTCTTGTGCCTACCCAAACAATTGAATCTTCCTGGTAGATCGACCACACCGTTTTATCCATAACACTTTTAGGATTGCCATACTCATATGCGTACGATTGGAATCCTTGTTTTTCAGGATCGAAAAAACCTAACCCATCTTGCGTGACCACCCAGATTGAACCAGTTTTGTCCAAAAGTGTTTGATTTACAATATTGTTAGGTACTGAATATCTATTGACATCATTTGCTCTAAAGTTAACGAAGTTGTATTCGTCCCCTTCTACTGACAACTTAAATAGGCCTTCGCCATTTGTAGCTATCCAAAAAGTAGAATCATTTTGTTTGATGATATCCTGAACAGAATTAAGTTTAATTTCTTTATTCTTAGGTTTGATTGAACTGAATTTGGGAATAGGTAATGATAAGTCTACAATGTTTAATCCCGAATGTGTACCAAGTAATACGCGGTTTTGATCTAGTTTAATGGCTACGGAAACATTGTTGTTAAGTAGTGATGCCTTTTGTGACATCTGAACAAAGTTGGTGTATTTGTTTGTTTTTGTATCAAATAAGATAAGACCTTGTCCTTCCGTACCTATCCATATATTTTGATCGATTAGCGATAGTTTAGAAATTCTTTTTCCTGGAAATTTATTGGTATTATTAAATTTTTCAACTTGTTTAGTCTTTAAGTTGTAGGTATACAAACCTTGCTTAGAAGACCCGATATATAACTTACCTTTAAAAAGTAACAGGTCGTTAATCGTTGCATCTTTTAATTCTGGTCCAACTGCTAACGGTAAAAATTCTTTTGTTTTCGGGTCGAAAGTATTTACTCCACCATTTTGTGTACCGATGTACATCATGCCAGTTATGCTGTCAGAAACGATGGAATTGATATACGAACTGGTTAAACTTTTTGTGCTATTTACAATATGCTTGTATACTTTGAATTCAACACCATCAAATCTATTAAGACCATCTTGTGTACCTATCCATATATAGCCTAATTTATCTTGATGAATACAATTTGTAGCACTTTGAGAAAGGCCATCCTTTATGGTCATTCTTTGAAACCTAATAGTTTGTGCTGTACCTATAACCTGCGACAATAAAAGTAGGAATAGGAATATGTTCTTCTGCAGTGCTCTCATCTATATACAAACAAACCTTGGAAAGCGAACTTACCAAGGTTTGAAATTGTGTATTTAATTAATTATTTTTCTTCATTGGAATCATTTTTAGAATCATCCTTTTTAGCGTTTTTCTTTGTAGTTTCTACGACTTCAGCTTCTTCTGTGTCATCTTGTTTACTACCCATAAAAGAAGGAAGAGACATGCCGGCCATGTTAAACATATCTTCCAAAGGTGGCACTGACTTATACATTCCACTTAAAAAGTTAGCAGTCGAAGATTTCCCATTTTCAGAATTTCCACCATCCCAAACAGTGACTTTATCAATTTTGATGTTTTTAATTGCTTCAGCCTGTGTTTTAACCAACTCAGGTAGTTTATCCGCAACTAATAATAGAACTGCGTCTTTAGGATTGCTTCCTGCTGCCGCAACTATTCTATCTAAACCTTCTGCTTGTTTCGTTAATACTTCAAGTAAACCTTGTGCTTCAGCTTGCTTTTTAACCAAAAGTGCATCTGCTTCACCTTTTGCAATACGTCTAATGTTTTGTGCCTGCGCTTCAGCATCAATTTCAATTCTTGTTTTTTCAATTTCGGCAGGAATTACAATATCCGCATATTGAGATGCTTTATCTCTTTCCGCTCTTTGTTTCTCCGCTTCTTCCTCTGCTAAATAAGCTTCTTTCAAAGCTTGTGCAGCTTGAACTTTTTCGGAAGCAATCGCTCTTTTCTCTGCCTCTGCTTGTCTTTCTCTTCTTACTGCATCAGATTCTGCAATTTCGATCCTAGCATTATTTTCACCTTCAATTGCTTTCGCATTGGCAGCAGATGTTTGAATTCTTTCACTTTGTAAAGCGTTTGCCTCTCCAATTTTTGCTAAAGCGATGGCGTCAGCAGTTTGAATTCTTTCTGTTTGTAATGCTTGCGCCTCACCAATTTTTGCTTGTGCATTGGCAGCTGCAACTTGAGTTCTTTCTGTTTGCTGAGCATTAGCTTCACCAATTTTGGCTTTTGCAGTTGCTTCAGAAACTTTTACTCTTTGCTCTTGGAATGCATTTGCTTCACCAATAGATCCATCTCTATTTTTCTCAGCAACGGTTTTTCTCGCTTCATTAATAGCATGCGCAGCAGCTTCTTTACCAAGCGCCTCAATATAGCCAGACTCATCTCTAATATCTGTAACGTTTACGTTAATTAGTTTTAGTCCAATTTTCTTAAGTTCTGCTTCAACATTGTGAGTTACATTAGCATAAAGTTTATCTCTATTACTGTTAATTTCCTCAATATCCATTTGTGCAATTACTAAACGTAACTGACCAAAGATGATATCCTTTGCAACATTTTTTACTTGGTCTTTAGTTAACTCTAATAACCTTTCCGCTGCATTGTTCATTACAGAAGGCTCAGTACTTACACCAACAGTAAAGTTCGAAGGAATATCTACACGAATATTCTGTCTAGATAAAGCATTTTTTAATTCAACTTCAATTGAAATTGGAGTTAAATCTAAGTATTTGTAATCTTGAATAATTGGCCAAATAAAAGCAGCACCACCATGTATACATTTTGATGACCTTCCTTCTTCGCTTCCGCCAACTTTTCCAAATACTACAAGTATTTTATCAGAAGGACAACGTTTATATCTACGAGACCAAAAGACGAAAATGACAATAAAAAACAGAACGGCAGCAAGAATAGCTATCAGCCATAACGGAGCTCCATTCATCACATCGGATGATTCTAATAAAGTAATGTTCATATATGTATTAAGTGTTAATTAAACTTTGTTATAATTCGAAAGGTAAATATAGGGATTTTGAGAATAATAAATAATGTTTGTTAGATTAAGTTTCAATATTAATCTTCTATTTTATTGAATCTATTGTCCCTAACAAAAAAGGTCCAACTTTCTAGAGAAAGTTGGACCAAATATTCTAATCAAATATAATTGTTAAGACTTAACTAATTCAACTAATAAAAGTTCATCCGTAACCAATTTTACTACTTTGACAACATTACCACGTTGTAAGTCAAAGTCTTCATCCGTTAAGGCTTCTAATTCCCTTAATGATCCTTGAACTTTAATTTGAACTTTTCCTATTGTACTTCTTTTGGCACCGATTGGCAAGTATACTTCGCAAACAACTCCAACCGCATTTTTCATTTTTAAAGTGCCGCTTTCTCCTGAATTTCTTAAAAAATAGAAGAGTGCAGCCATTAGAGCCATCATAACAGTTCCGCAAATAAGTGACACGATAATTGTCAAGTTGTTTGACCATCCAGAGTGTATACCTGCTAGACCAGTCCATCCAAAAATAGTAACGAAGCCAACAATATTTTTAAAAGAAAGAAATTGGAATTCAATTCCTCCATCAAAATCCATATCACCTAAATCATCTACTTCACCACCAAGGAAGGTGCTAAATAAAATTACAACAAAGAATAGAGAACCAATTAAGGTGATTATCCAATATGTTTGTTCCAAGGAATCAATGCTACTAAACCATTCTGTCATTTTATATAAGGTATTAAGTGAGTAATAATAATATTACGGATAGAAACTAAAAGTAGTTACAAAAAGAGCCTAAATTCGAACGCCAATAACAAGAATGTCATCTACTTGTTCAAATTCTCCTCTCCAGTTTTCGATTTTAGTATCTAAAATTTCTTTTTGTTTAGCCATTGACTGA
>CAJYBK010000014.1 GCA_913064955.1 uncultured Flavobacteriales bacterium | reverse complement strand
TTGGGAATTGATCCCATAAAGTAAGGTCGATATCAGGAGCTTTTACCTTTACTTTGAGATTTTTATTAAGTTGCTCAACGGCAAACTGCTTTACTTCATCCTCATAAATATAGACGACAGACACAAAAAAAGCAACGACCAGCACAATGAGTATGCCCAGTCCTGCAAGAATTCGTTTGGTCCATTTTAGCCACATATTTTACAATGAGTTTAGTTTACAGTTTAAATCAAAGTAAAATTAGGTCTTATAGGCGATTGAATTAAGGATGTCGAATAGTTTTATTAACGACACCTTTTTAAAATAGTTACGAAAGGAAAAAAAATAACTCTAAACGAGTATTGATAATATGTTTGAAATGATCGTAGTACGATTATACTAAAGCTAGCCAGCTTTCAAAAATAGCTCTACCATCTTCGTTGTTCAATACACTGTCAGCAGCTCTTTCTGGGTGAGGCATCATTCCAAAGACGTTTTTACCAACGTTGGCTACACCTGCGATATTTTCAACGGAACCATTAGGATTGCTTTCTGGTGTGATATGACCTCCTTCATCACAATATCTAAATAATACCTGATCGTTGTCATTTATGGATTTCAAAGTGTCGGCATCGGCATAATATCTTCCTTCACCATGAGCGATTGGAATTTTGTATGATTTAAAATGATCTAATCTTTTTGTCAAAGCAGAACTTACAGATTGTGGTTTAAGGTGAATGTTTTTACAAATGAATTTTTGACTTTCGTTGTGTAGAAGCGCACCCGGTAATAAACCGGCTTCAGTCAAAATTTGAAAACCATTACAAACTCCAAAAACATATCCTCCTTTGTTGGCGTGCTTAATTACTTCCTCCATCACTGGTGAAAATTTAGCAATAGCACCAGATCTTAAATAGTCACCATAAGAAAATCCTCCAGGCACTACTATGGCGTCACATCCTTGTAAATCTTTGTCTTTGTGCCAAAGATTGACTACTTCGTTTCCTAAAATATCTTGAAGAACATATACCATGTCCATATCGCAATTAGAACCGGGGAATGTGATTACACCAAATTTCATTTTGTTTATTTTTAGTTGTTGTTTGTTAAGACCAACCTAAGTCAGGTTAGAATCTTGGACAAAGGTAAAAATTAACCTTTGAATTAGACCTTAACAATTTCTAAAAGTTATCAAAAATTAAAAGGAAAATAAGGTTGGTATAGGTTTATGAGGATTAACGAAAGCATCGTATAAAATATAATATTTCCAATCCATTTTTTTTCGTTGTAGAAGAAATAGAAAGACCATAACAGGCTAAAAGGCACTGCCCCAATCAATAGAAACGAGTCATTTTGACTAATCATTCTTTCATAAAACATGGCTGAAAATGTAATTGCTAAAAAGGCCAAAAGTACTGAGGTTGTTTTACGGAACCGTACACTGCTTACGTTACTTTTGGCTAGTAGTTTAAAACCAGAGAGGTACATGACAATGGCCATTAAGCCATATAGGCCATAGTGTGTCCAATACAAAGGTATGTCCAATTTGAAGTAAGGGCTAAGTAAATTTAGGTATTCAAATTCTTCTTGGGTTATGTAGTAATATGAGAATAAGTAAACTGCAACTAGAAGTATTGCAAAAAATGGCATCATATATTCTTTGAAATCAAATGGTCTTACAATTGCCAGAGTGATAAAAGGCAAAAGGATGAGTACGCCCGCTGAGGGAAATGTTACCAAAGTGGCCAAACATATAAAAATAGAAGCATCAAATATTTCACTTTTACACTGCACTTGGTTGTATACGTTGAGTAATCTTCGATAGGCTAAAACCCAAAATAAATTTGAAATCACTAATGGATGCATTTGTTGCATTTCCACCACACTGCTCATTATTAATACGTAGAATAAGGCCGGGATATAGGTGTTCCGTTCAAAGATTTCATTTTTGTTGATTTCGGCATTTAACAAAATGGCAGTTGCTAAAATGATAGCCATGGCCAAAAGTCGATTTAATAACGGAGACTCCAAATAAAACCAATCAAAGACAAAGGTGCTGTTACTGGGAACTGTCAGCGTGTTCTGCATAAAAGCTGGAGCCCAAAGAATGGCCATTATTATCGGTAAAGCGAAAATAACAAACGTTGAATTTGATTTATAGAACTTAAGAATCACAGTACAAATGTATTTTTTTTCAAAAAACTACAGCTATCTCTTTATCATTTGTGGATATTTTATAATTTTACGCTATAAATTAAAAAGAACATGGACGCATTAGTTTACATTTTAAGAGATATTTTTGTATTTTTATTTGAATACACATTGGAGCCGCTTGGGAATATTCCTAATGGAATTTTCTTAATATTACTTGTTGTAGGATTGTTTGTTTGGCTTAAAATGCAATCTAAATTTAATAAAGAAGCGGACAATCAACCTCACTCATTAACATATAACAGTGCGGATGAAGGAAAGCCATATCAAATTAAATAAGATATTACAACCTATTTATAGGAGCCACATTTTGATTTTCAAAATGTGGCTTTTTTGTTTTTTATATCTATTTATTTCTTAACATTGTATACACAGTTAATGCATAAAAAATATTAAAATTGGCTAAAGAAAAGAAGTCCAAAAAACAGGTGACGGTAGTCGCAAAGAAGGGGAATGCAATGCCACTAATCAATAGAGAGATTAGTTGGTTGTCATTTAATGAAAGGGTATTGCAAGAAGCAGCAGATGTTCGTAATCCAATTATTGAACGGTTTAGGTTTTTGGGAATCTTTTCCAACAACTTAGATGAGTTTTATAGAGTTAGGGTGGCTTCTATAAGAAGAATGAAGGATTTGCCGTCCAAAGACTTAACGGAAGTTAGTATCAACCCCAAAAGTTTGCTCAAAGATATTCAAAAGACTGTATCGCTTCATCAAAAGAAGTTTGAGTCGATTTATCAAGACTTAAAGAAGGAATGTAAAAAAGAGGGTATTTTCATTATTAACGAACAGGAAATTAATGAATCTCAAAGAGCAATTATTGCTGATTATTTTGAGAACGAAGTACGGCCAGTGCTTATTCCATTGATGTTAGATAAGAAAAGGGCAATGCCGACCCTAAAGGACAAAGGAGACTATCTTGGAATAAAACTAAGTAATAAAGAAGGCGTAGATACATTATATAGTTTACTTGAAATTCCAGTAGATACTGTGTCAAGATTCTTTATGTTTCCAAAAGACGAAAATGGAAATACGAATATTATTTTATTGGATGATATTTTGAGGGCGCGCCTAAAAGATATATATTCCATTTTCAATTATGAATTCATGGAGGCGTTTACCATTAAGTTTACGCGTGATGCTGAGTTGGACATAGACGATGATATTTCAACGAGTTTATTAGAGCAAATTGCTAAAAGTATTGAGAATAGAAAAATAGGAGATCCAGTAAGGTTTGTTTATGATAAGAATATGCCTGATGATTTGCGCTATTTTCTTTTAAAGCAACTGAAAATTAGTAAAGAAGAGAATATTATTCCGGGCGGACGGTACCACAACTTTAAGGATTTCATGAAGTTCCCTTCTATAGAAGGTGGCAAATTAATGTATACGCCATTACCTCCTTTGAAGCATCCATTCATAGATAATGATAGAAGGATAATGGAACAAATTGAGGAGCAAGATTTAATGCTGAATTATCCATATCAAAAATTTGATTACGTTGTTGATTTATTACGAGAAGCAGCAATTGATCCTATGGTAACTCAGATAAGTATTAATTTATATCGTGTAGCGAGTCAGTCGAGAATCATAAATGCTTTAGTTAGTGCGTTGCAAAATGGTAAGAAAGTCCAAGTTATAGTAGAACTGAGAGCAAGATTTGATGAGGAAAATAATATTTATTGGTCAAATGTTTTGCAGGATGCTGGGGCAGAACTAATTTTTGGAGTCAAAGGTTTGAAAGTTCATTCCAAGTTGATATTGATTGAGAAATTAGTAAAAGGTGATATAAAATGCTTTGCACATATCGGTACAGGTAATTTCCATGAAGGGACGGCAAAGGTGTATGGGGATAATTCCCTTTTGACATGTGACCCTAGAATAGCACTGGAAGTTAAAAAGGTGTTTGAGTTTTTTGAAAGTAATTATAAAGTAAAAAGATATTCTCACTTAATTCTTTCTCCTAACGGTTCAAGGCGTAAGTTTATACAATTAATTAATAACGAAATTCGAAATGCATCTCGTGATAAAAAAGCGGAAATCGTATTAAAATTGAATAACCTAGTTGATGAAGAACTAATTAAGAAGCTATATGAAGCAAGTCAGGCTGGAGTGAAAATTGTTCTAATTATTCGAGGAGTTTGTTCTCTGGTGGCTGGGGTAAAAGGTTGGAGTGAAAATCTAGAGGCAATCAGTATTGTAGACAGATTTTTAGAGCATTCAAGAATATTATACTTCTATGCTGGTGGAGATGAAAAGATGTTCATTTCTTCAGCAGATTGGATGGTGCGAAACTTAGATATGCGAGTAGAAGTTACTACTCCTATTTATGATGAGAGATTGAAAAAACAACTTAAAAAAATATTATCTATTCAAATGCAAGCGAATGTGAAAGCCAGAAATTTGGATGCTAAGTTGTCAAATAAATATAGAAAGGCGGAAGGAAATCCTGTTCAGAGTCAATTAGAGACTTATGAATACTTTAAAACAAAATTAGCTAAAAAGAAAAAGTGATTTCATGCAGCAAATACTTTCCATAAAATATTTCGATAACTTTAGCGTTCACGAAGTTTAAAGAAACGCTCTTGAATTTATACTCAAATAAACAACGTTGGAAATTAATCCTATTTGCTGTAGCAATTGTAATAATTGGTATTACCATCTGGTATGCTAGTTATATCACTGGTAAAGTAAGAGACGCAGAAACGCAAAGAGTAAACAACTGGGGTGAAACAATCCGTAAGAAAGCCGAACTAGTCAAAGTAACTAACGAAAGTTTTAGGAAGATTGCTGAGAATGAGCAACGATTTGTGGAAACATGGGTGGGGGCAATGATGGAGATGCAAAAAGACTTGCAAGATTATAGTTTTCCATTGGCAGTTATTCAGAGTAATCAATTAGAACCCAAGTCAAAAAATATTCCACTCATCTTGACAGAGAATGATAACTATTCATCTTCTAGTAACCTAGATGAGCAGCAGAATCATCCTGATAGCATAGCTAAGTTTATTAAAGAATGGTCTAAAATTAAGAAGCCAATTGAAATAAAATATGCCAACGATAAAAGTCAGAAAATATATTACCGTAATAGTGATGACTTTTACTCGCTTCAAGTAAAGAGTGATTCATTGATCATTGCATTCAATAATGAGTTGATTTATAATTCTGACTTGGTTCCAGTTATGCTCGTAGACAGTGCTTCGATGGAAATAGTGGCTAGTAATTTGGATTCTAGTTTGATAGGAACTAAACAGGATATATCCAAGCAAATCGAGGAGATGAAATTGGAAAATATTCCAATAAGAATTGTATTGGATAATGGTAAAACAGGTATTCTATACTACAAGGAGAGTACTACATTAGCGCAATTGAGATATTATCCATACGTCATGTTAAGCATTATTGCGGTGTTTGCATTAGTGTCTTATTTGTTGTTTAGTACATTTAGAAGAGCAGAGCAAAATCAAGTTTGGGTTGGGATGGCTAAAGAAACAGCGCATCAACTGGGAACCCCATTGTCATCTCTAATGGCTTGGCTTGAATTATTGAAGTCTGAAGGTGTTAACGAGAGTTACCTCATAGAGATGAACAAGGATTTACAAAGATTGGAAACCGTTACAGATAGATTTTCCAAAATTGGCTCCGAAAACAAATTAGTGGAAGAGAACATTGTCACGGTGGTAGGTCATAATATAGAATACTTGAAAAATCGTGTTTCAGGGCAAGTCGAGGTTACGTTTCATTCGGAGCAAGAGGTACTTAGTGCTAAGATGAATGCTTCTCTTTTTGGATGGGTGATAGAAAATATTATAAAGAATGCTGTCGATGCGATGGAGGGTAAAGGAGTGATTAATGTGAAGTTACTTCAAGAAAGAAACTTAAATGTGATAGAAATAACTGATGATGGAAAAGGAATCCCTACGGCAAGTTTAAAAACTGTTTTTGAACCTGGCTATACCACAAAGAAAAGAGGGTGGGGATTAGGCCTGTCTTTAGCAAAAAGAATTATTGAAGAGCATCACAAAGGGAAAATATTCGTCAAATCATCTGAGTTAAATGTGGGTACTACTTTTAGGATTGAGTTGCCTTCGGTCTAATTTTCCGCTAGTTGCTCTTTGATTTTGTCCGCTACTCTAAACGCATTAGCATATATAGTGAATGTATAAGTAACACTTCCACCAGTTGGCATGAAGCTACCATCTGTCACGTATAGATTACTTACTTCATGCGCCTTGCAGTTTTTATCTAGAACAGATGTTTTTGGATCGTTTCCAAATCGACAACCACCTGCTTGAAGATTGACGGAAGGATAACTAGAAACACCCCAAGTAACATTAGATCCGCCCATTTCTTCCATGATTTTTACAGTTCGACTTCCTATCATTTTGCCCACCTTTTCATCTTGAGGGTGATTGCCTATCCATATTTTCCCAACAGGATCGCCCCACTTGTCTGTGATACTATCTGAGAGTTCTACAAAGCAGTTGTCATTAGGAAGCCAATCATTGAAAATCTCAAATTTGAGAATTCTTTGCTTCGTGAAATACTTATGAATTTTTGTTTTTAAGGCGGAGCCGTGAAGAAGAATGTCTCCATCCCATTTCGCTCGCATTACCTTTGAAATTGGGTTAGCATGTTCCCAAAGAAAATCTACAGTTCCTCCTTTGATTTTTGCTCCAGTTTCCTCATCCTCTAGTTCATACCATTCTTGGGATGCTCTGTTTACAAAAAGTCCAGGAATGGAAAGTTCTTCAGCAACATCATTTTCGAAATCAGCATATTTGAGTACGCACGAACCAATTCCTCCTCCGGAATAAACAATGTTTTTACCAACTAGACCTTGGTTATTGGCTAATCCGTTTGTAAAATCTTCGTTTTTACTCATCAAGAGTAGTCTTGCAGTTTCGGTAGCTTGTGCGCCTATTACAAATATCTTTGCGGTTATACTATTTACCTCACCAGTTTTGTCATAGTAGTGAGCCTCTGTTACGTTACCTTTTCCATCTGTTTGCAAATGAAAAACTTTGGCAAAAGGTATAATGGTCAGATTTCCGGTTTTAAGGGCAGTGTCTAGCAGGGATACTCTAGCGCTACCTTTAGCATCCGATGAACAACCCTAACTTCCGAAATAGTTAGAGTAATAACAGCTCTTTCTTTCTTCTTTCGGTTTTGAAAGAATGGCTCTCGGTGTGTTGAAAGTGGATATTTTAAGTTTTTCAGCCGCTTCAGTAATCAGTTTAGCAACAATATTGGTAGCCAAAGGAGGGTAAGGAAAATCAACACTACTTCTAGGTTCTAAATGTTTGTGGTTTTCAACTTTTCCTGAAACGCCTACGATGTTTTCTACTTTAGTATAATAAGGCTCTAGTTCATCATAGGTGATAGGCCAGTCTTCTATATTCGCGCCTTCTATTTCACCATAAGTTGATTTGAGTTTAAAATCCACTGGTTTCATTCTGTGAAAATATCCACTCATGAAATTAGACGAACCTCCGACAACATTACCGTTCCAAAAATCAGAACCTGATTCCTCTGTAGATTTAGATTTCCATTCTCAAGTTGCTTTGTCTAGTTGGACAATTTCATGTCGTTCATCCTTTAAGTTAGGGATGTAAAGGTCTTTCCTTGTGACTACCAATTCATCCTTGTTATAGTCTGAAGTTTTGAGGTAGGGACCTTTTTCCAGAACGACTACTTTGAATCCGGCCTTACTTAATTCATATGCTACGGGCGATGCGCCAGCACCACTTCCTACTATGCAGACATCAACCATAGACCTCAATATTGTTGTAAATATTTGGATATTTTGTTTCTTTAGAAGGCCTTGGGGATCCAGGAATGTGATTAAGCCAATCCCAACCTATTTCATTTATGTTACCACCATAAATGGGGTCCAAAAGCATTGCTTCAAATATCACTGTGATCATTCTACTAAAATAAGAACGTGTCCAGCCTGATTCAATGTTGTTTGTAATAAAAAGGGCTTGATCTTCAGGGGAGAGCGCAATAAAGTTTTTACCGAACTTCTCTCTACACAATTCCATGATAGCAATTAGTTTGTCTTTAAAATATGATTTATCCTTTGTGCTTAGTTTTTCGTCTTGCATGGTCCATACAAAGTATTGATGTGCATTTACATCAGCAGCAGAAGGTCCGTTACCATCATTAGGAACTAAGATATTTTGAATAATATAAAGCGTTTCCATTTCCTCTTTTGAGAAAATGTCTTTACCATCTAAATTTGGTATTTTATCGGTGTTACTAGAATGAGAATCACAACTTACGAACCATGGTAATTGACTGACTACCAAACCTGCTATGGCTAATTTGAACCATTCTCTGCGTTTAAATCCCCAATCTTTAGATGATTGGATTTCTATATTGTCTTGATAAATTTGTTTCACACCCTTGTTTTGTATAAAAATAGGAAAAATAAGGCACAAAAAAAGGCCTTCTAAAAAGAAGACCTTTTTTTAATGTTTAGAATAGTTTAGTGTCCACTAACTTCTTCAACAGCTTCAGTTGTAGTTTCAACAGCACCTTCAACCATTTCAGTTGCACCTTCAACTACTTCAGTAGCACCTTCAGCACCACATTTAGCAGCTTCAACTTCAGTTGTAACAGTTTCGATAACTTCTTCTTTTACTTCTTCAACTTTTTCTTCAACTTTACCTTCTGCTTCAGTTTTAGCATCTTCTGCTGCTGCTTCTGCTTCTGCACATGAAGTCATTGTGAATGAAGTCATTGCTACCATTCCTAGGATTAATCCTAAATTTTTGAAATTCTTTTTCATCTTATTGATTTGTTAAAATTTAATACGGCACAAATGTATTAAAAAAAGATTGGACAATTCCTAAACTTTTTATATTAATTTCATGAAAAGCCCGTAAATAGTGCTTTATTGATCGTTTTTTCGATTTAATACACACTTCCTGTTGCAGAAATTGCTTCAATTGGGTGCCAAGTTGTCTTTACTTCCATAAAATCAAGAATCAAATAAGGGTTTTCCCATTTGTCATTTAGGTAGTCTCCTTCACTCTTAATTTTAATCCTTTTTAGATTGTCAATAGCCAGTGTTTGCAATTTTTTAATTTCATCATCGCTTGATCTTCCGTAGAAAATGGCATTTACATCCATGTGTTTCCCAAAATGTTCCAAAAGTTCTTTGGTGTTTCCTGTAAGGATATTCACTACACCTCCAGGCACATCACTTGTTGCAAGTACTTCTGCAAATGTTATTGAGCACAATGGCATGTTTTCAGAGGCAAGAACAACGCATGTGTTTCCTGAAGCAATAACTGGAGCAATGAAACTCACCAATCCTAATAGCGAAGAATCTTCTGGAGCTATTATTCCAACCACACCTGTTGGTTCTTGTGTTGAGAAGTTAAAGTGACTGCTAGCCACTGGGTTAACTGATCCAAAAACTTGAGTGACTTTATCACACCACCCGGCAAAGTAAATTAATCTATCAATTGTAGCGTTGATTTCTTTAGTTGCGTTGGCTTTAGAAGAACCTTGTAATTCCAATTCACTTTGAAACTGCGCTCTTCTTCCTTCTAAAATTTCTGCAATTCTATACAAAATTTGACTTCTGTTAGCTGCAGACTTTCCAGCCCAACCTGATTGTGCGGACCTCGCAGCAACAACAGCATTTCTAACATCTTTTCTTGAAGATAAGCAGATGTTGCCAATGGGAGTTTTGTTTACAAAAGGGGCATAGTATCTTCCAGATTCTGTTCTTGGAAATGCTCCACCTATATATATTTTGTAAGTTTTCAATATTTCTAATCTTTCCATTATTCTAAGTTCAATCAAATTTTAAATAAGCTTCTAGCCCTTGCATTCCACCTTCTCTTCCATGTCCACTTTCTTTGTATCCTCCGAATGGAGATGTTGGATCAAATTTATTATACGTGTTTGCCCACACAACTCCAGCTTTCATTTGAGAAGTCAAGTTAAATACTTTAGAGCCTTTGTCGCTCCATACACCAGCGGATAAACCGTAGGGAGTATTGTTGGCTTTATTGATCACTTCGTCAATTGTTCTAAATGTTTGAATCGCTAGAACAGGTCCAAATATCTCTTCTTTAGCAATGGTGCTTGATTGCGCCACGTTAGTAAATAAAGTTGGAGGCACCCAATATCCTTTTTTAGGAAGATTGCACTTTGGTTGGTACATTTCTGCTCCTTCTGCCTTTCCTAATTTGATATAGTTTTTAATTGTGTCTAACTGTTTCTTGGAGTTAATGGCACCTATGTCTGTGTTTTTGTCCATTGGATCTCCTACAACTAAAGCTTGCATACGATCTTTTAGTTTTCGCATAACAATTGGATAGACAGATTCTTGAATATAAAGTCTACTTCCAGCGCAACAAACGTGTCCTTGGTTAAAGAAAATACCGTTAATTACTCCCTCAACCGCTTGGTCCAATGGCGCATCCTCCATTATAATATTGGCTGCTTTACCTCCCAATTCCATCGTTGATTTTTTGTTGGTACCTGCTATGGCCTTCATAATGATTTTTCCAACACCAGTTGAACCAGTAAACGCTACTTTATTCACGTCTGGATGATTCACAATGTGCGACCCGGTTGTTCCGTGTCCTGTTACAATGTTTACTACACCGTCTGGCAATCCAGCATCCTGAAATAATTCCGCTAATTTCAAAGCGGTTAAACTTGTGGTTTCAGCAGGTTTTAAAACTACCGTATTTCCTGTGGCCAATGCAGGTGCAATTTTCCAAGCAATCATTAGCATCGGAAAATTCCAAGGAGTGATTTGTCCAACTACGCCAAGAGCCTCTGGCTTCCTATTTGGAAATGCATATTCCAGTTTATCTGCCCAACCTGCGTGGTAAAAGAAATGTGCTGCAGCCAAAGGAATATCAATATCTCTTGATTCTCTTATGGTTTTACCTCCATCTAAAGATTCTATCACAGAAAACTCTCTAGCTCTTTCTTGAATCAATCGAGCTATTCTATAAATGTATTTACCTCTTTCCTTACCGGATAATTTGCTCCAAACATTATCATACGCCTTTCTCGCGGATTTAACAGCCAAGTCTACATCCTTATCATCAGCTTCTGCAATTTGCGCTAGGACTTCTTCTGTAGCAGGATTAATAGTATCAAAATATTTACCCGATTTAGGTTTAACAAATTTTCCACCAATAAATAAATCGTATTTCTTCTTTAACTTAATATGACTTGTACTCTCAGGAGCTGGAGCTAATCCCCAATCTGAGGACAAGTCTAAAGTGATTTCTTTTTTATTTTTCTTTGCCATTTTCTTACGTTAATCGATTGAGAAATAGTCTTTTGACTGATAATTTCCTGAATTTTGTTTTGCAATTTGCATCAATACATCATTAGCTAATGAACTTGCACCAAATCTGAACCATTCATTGGTTAGCCATTGGCCACCTAATGTTTCTTTAACCATTATCAAATATTGAAGTGCTAGTTTAGAATTAGAAATTCCCCCTGCTGGTTTCATTCCTACCATTCTACCAGTATTGTAATAATGATCTTTAATTGCTTCTAGCATTACTAATGTAACTGGTAAAGTTGCCGCAGGTTTAATCTTACCAGTTGATGTCTTTATAAAATCTGCACCTGCGTCCATTGCAATGTCACTTGCTCTTCTAACTTTGTCAAAAGTCCCAAGTTCTCCTGTTTCCAATATTACTTTTAATCTTGCTTTACCGCAGGCTTCTTTTATTGCTGCAATTTCATCATGAACAAAATTGTATTCACCACTGTGAAATTTACCTCTACTGATGACCATGTCGACTTCATGTGCTCCATTGTCTACGGCAATTTTCGTATCCATCAATTTAATTTCTCTGGATGAATGACCACTTGGAAATGCAGTTGCAACCGAGGCTACTTTCACATTGCTTCCTTTCAATGCTTTGACTGCAGTTTTAACAAAGTTAGGATAAACGCAAACCGCTGCTGTAGTGGGTAAGTTTGGAATACTGTCATGTAAGTGAACCGCTTTATAACAAAGTTGCTTAACTTTTTCATCGGTATCAGCTCCTTCGAGCGTAGTTAAATCAATCATATTCAAAGCCATCATTAAGCCTTGCATTTTTGATTCATTCTTAATACTTCTTGCTGTAATTCTTGCAACCCTATCTAAAATACCTACTTGGTCTATTTTGGGGGAAAGACTATAATCTTGTTTTGCCATGTTTATTAGTAATGTGATTCAAAAGTAATAATTTTTATTGATACGAATTGACGAAAGTTTAAAGCAAAAAAAAGGCCCTGCATTGCAGAGCCTTTTTTCTTATTGTTTTATTCTTATTCTTGGATAAGAGTCATTTCAGTCATACCTGAGTAAGATGAAGATGAAGTAGTTGTAGTTCCTCCTGAAGTGTTAGAAGAAGAATTAGTTCCAGCCATGTCAGCTTTCAATTGTAATTCTTTTTTCTTAGACTCAACAACAACGTATACTACAGCGTTTTCACCGTTAGCAAAAGTTTGAGAGTCAGTATCTGTATCAGTTGATGCAGTTCCTCCTGTTGGAGTAAATACTGAAGTAGATGTAGAAGAAGAAGAAAGTGTGTTAAAAACAACTCTTTCGTTCTTTTTGAAGTCAGCATCAACACCACCTAAGAAATCCCATGTACCAGAAGCAGTTTCAGTTCCAGTGTAAATCAAAGTGTAACCTGTATCACTCATGTCCATAGAGTAACCTCTAGTCGAAGACCAAGTACCGTCTTTTTCAATTGTGTAAGTGTTTTCTGTAATAGTTCCACTTTGAGTAGAAGTAGTTGCAGTTCCACCAGTTGGAGTGCTTGTCGAAGTTGAAGTGAAAGTTGTAGCATCACCAGTTGTAGTGTTTGTAGTAGTACCACCAGCATCAGTGTCAGTAGAAGTTTCGCTAAAAGAAGAAACGTTCCAAGCGTTAGCCATCTTCCCTTTTGAAGACTTTTTACAAGAAGCTGCACCTGCAATCATTGCGATGCTCAATCCATAAACAAATAATTTTTTCATCTTAATTTTTTTAGTTTTAATTAATGCCGCAAATGTATAACAGTTTTTTGATTGACAAGTAATTTTGATACAAATTAACATTTTTTGTACATCAATGCATCAATTTCTTCTATGAATGAAAAAGCATAAGAAATTCATTGCCATAGGACTTGATTCTAATTATCTTTGTCGTAAATTAATATTATATAAATATGTATCCTCCAGAATTAGTAGCACCCATGAAAGAAGATTTGACTTCTAAAGGGTATAAAGAATTGATAACTGCAGCAGATGTAGATGAAGTGTTGAACGCAAGTGGAACTTCCTTTGTTGTGATGAATAGTGTGTGTGGTTGTGCAGCAGCTAATGCTAGACCAGCCGCTATTATGGCTTCGACTAATGATAAGTTGCCTAATAATTTAGTAACTGTTTTTGCTGGTGTCGATGTTGATGCTGTGAATCAAGTTAGAAAGTATTGTCTTCCTTATCCTCCATCTTCGCCTTCTATGGCATTGTTTAAAGATGGTAAATTAGTACACTTTATAGAAAGACATCATATTGAAGGTAAGCCAGCAGATATGATTGCAGAAAATATTGTAGCAGCTTTCAATGAGTTCTGCTAGTTATTGACTGATTACTTTAGGTATTTTAAAATAAGTACTATCTTTTTTAGGGGCGTTTTTTAACGCCTCTTTTTGTGTGATTTCGATTCTCGCAACATCTTCTCTTAATACATTGACTTGTTCTGTCATATGAATTAAGGGCTTTACTCCTTCTGTATCAACTTCTTGAAGTTTATCTACAAAGTCAAGCATTTTGTTCATGTCCATTGCGATATCTTCTTTCTCCGAGCCGTTAAACTCCAATTTTGCAAGTGAAGCAATTTTATCTACAGTAGTTAAATCAATTTTCATAACTAAGTCCTTTTTTTATGATGTCGTAAGTTTGATTACGCAAAGTTACTAAATCTGTTGATTCTGTAACCTGTATTGTTGGGTGAATGATAATTTTAGCAAGCCCAGGAGATCCAGCTCCAAACAAATCAACATGGTCCGAAAACAATTGATAGTTGTTTTGGAAAGTTATCGGTACGATCGAGATGTCTTGTTCAAGAGCCATTGAAAAGGCTCCATTTTTAAATCGTTCCATTTTAGGTGGATGATTTTGCATTTTTCCCTCTGGGAAAATGGCAACACTCCTTCCTGCTTTAAGTGCTTCTTTGGCTTTTAATAAACTTTCTGCCGCTTTTTTTCTGTTATTACGAAAAACTGGAATGTCTATTCCTCTTTTAAAAAAGATATTAATGATTGGCCACGATAATACTTCTGCCTTTCCCAAAAATGCAAAGTCGTGGGGGATGATTCTATACATCACTATAATGTCCAAATAGGAAGCATGATTCGCACATACGATATATGGGCCTGTGCTTGGAAAGTTTTCTTGATTAATTATTTTAACTCTTATAAGACAACAGATGCAAATTACTTTGCTCCAAATTTTTTTCACTTGGACAGCTCTTTGGAATTTTCGATCTCCACGAAGGGCAAGCACGAAATAAGGATACAAAAGAACACCAGAAATAATATATATTATTCCGAAATACACTTTGTACAATAACCTAAAAGGCGCTCCTATCCATTTCATAATTACGACAAAAGTAATTTTTTTATCAGCTAGTTGAAGAAAAAGAAGGTTATATCATATTTTTACCAATCTAAAGTAACCTATTTTGAAAAAAGTTGTTCCCGTTATTATTGGTTTTTCAATTGAATCTGACATGCTTTCATATGTGAAAACATTGAATGAATCCTGTAATAGAGCAGATGGAATTGATTTTGATTCTGCTGTACCACATGTCACATTATGGATGGGGTTTGTTCATGAAAAGGACTTACATCATGTTTTTGAAGATTATTATCGTGTTTTTAAAAATGTTTCACTGGATTTAAAAGCAAGATGTATAGATTTGTTTGAAGGTATCAATGGAAATGTTTTAAGTCTGTCAATTATCAATAGTTTTGAACTTGAGACCTTGCAAAATCGAATTCATCATTATTGGGAGCCATACCGAATTGTTCAGAACGAATTTCAAACTTTTAATAAAGAGACAGTTTCCTATGTAAATGATTTTTGGAAGAATTCTTTATCTAATTATGACCCTCATATTACTATCGGATTTTGCCAGGAAAAGACGGAGTTGAATGAACTTAATTTCAGTGTCAATGATCCGAAAATATTTTTAATGGGTAATAATTGCACCTGTCAGCAAGTTATAAGGGTTTAAAACTTATTTTTGCCCAATGCAAAAGAAATTTTTGTCCAATTTAATACTAGTCCTCATTCTTAATGTGTTGGTGAAGCCATTTTACATTTTGGGAATTGACGCTGAGTTTTTGAAGCGGGTGGAGGAAGCGAATGCGGGAGATTATGGTGAATACTTTTCTTTAGTAGGCTTGACCTTTATTTTTAACATTTTCTTGGATCTGGGTATTACCAATTACAATACCCGGAGTGTTGCACAGAAAGAAGAAAATATACAGAATCACTTTTCTGGCATTCTATCACTTCGAGTTTTGTTAATATTTGGCTACATGGCTATGCTTGCTGTTTCAGGATGGTTGTTAGGATATTCATCGCATCAATTTTACTTATTGTCTATTCTAGGCTTGAATCAAGTCTTGGTAGCGTTTATTTTGTTTTTTAGATCTAATCTATCAGGTTTATTAAGATTCAAGGAGGATAGCATAATTAGTGTTTTGGACAGGGCAATTTTAGTGCTCATCTGCTCAGTAATACTGTGGAGTACTATATGGAAAGTTGAGGTGACAATTGAATTGTTTGTTTGGCTCCAGACTGTGAGTTATGCACTTACTTTTGTTGTTGCATTTTTCTTAGTGCTTCGACAAACAAAATTTAACGGGCTTAGTTTTGATTTTACTTACTTTAAAACGATATTAAAAAGAAGTTTACCGTATGCGTTGCTTATACTTTTGATGATGATTTATTATCGAGTAGATGGAGTGATGATTGAGCGTATGTTGGTTAATGGAAAGAGAGAGGCAGCGCTTTATGCTCAGGGATTTCGATTTTTTGAAGCTTTTACAATGATAGGTTACCTATTTGCAGGGTTGCTTCTGCCAATTTTTGCGCGAATGCTTTCCAAAAATGAGGACATCTCAGCAATGGTGTACTTATCTTTTAAAATTATTTTGGCAATAGGTGTCCTTATCGGAATTGGAGGGTACGTTTTTAGTTACGATTTAATGAATCTGCGTTATGAAGTAATTCAGGAGGATTTGGAAAAAAGTGCTGCTGCCTTCAGGTTTTTAATGGTGTGTTTTGTGGCGATGTGCACGACCTATATTTTTGGAACTTTATTAACTGCCAACGGTAGTTTGAAACAGTTGAATTATATGGCTGCAGGTGGAGTGATTCTAAATTTTGTGCTGAATTATTTTTTAATTAAATCAGAAGGAGCCGAGGGAGCTGCTAAAGCAAGTATGATTACTCAAGGATTGACGGCACTTGCTCAAATTATTTTAGCAATCACAATTTTAAAAATTAAAATTGATTTTAAGGAACTGTTGAGAATGGCAGTGTTTATTGTGGGCGTGGCAGCCTTGTCTAAAGCCTTTAGTTTTGATAATTGGATCTATAACGTTGTCCTGTTCTTCGCTTGTGGCGGTTTGTGGGTTCTGTTATCAGGAATGGTTCAGCCGAAACAGGCTTTGGCTATACTAAAACAAAGAGAATAACTATTTACCTTTAATAGTGCCGGTTTTTTTATCGAAACCATATGGGCAATGTTTGCATCCATTCTTGCAACAGTAACCTCTTTTTCTAAGATATACTTCAGTAAATACTAGATATCCCTCTGGCGAATAATAGAATTCGTCATCAGCCAATTTTGACTTTTTGTTAAAGCCGCTCATATCATCATTGTGATCTATCATTTTATAATGCAAATGTAATATTCAGCAATATCTTTTCTGTCGATGATTCTGGTAGAAATTATTTTATAATCCATGTTTGGATATACTTGATCTAAAGTCTCAAATTGCTCAAGATTAGCCACGATTGCAATATTTTTCTTTGTTGAAATATACTTCAATAGTTCGGCCGTGTTCTCTTCAATATGTATAGGATTGCTTTGTTTACCTAGGTAAAAGGGAAGGCTTGGTTGTTTACCAGGGGCATGAGCAATAATAATTTCTGTTTCTGAATTAGTTTGAGATAAGACATATTCACTGACTTGCTTGGAACTATTGATATGATTCGTAAATAACGGAGCAATTGCCCACAAGGATAATAATAGTAGGAGAGAGGAGTATGCTTGAATATTAAAGAAAATTGGTTTTTTGAATTTCGTTAATTGAAATATAAGTGCAGCCGTATATAGTACTCCTATGATAGACAATGCTATGGAAAGGTTATCGTTTAGTGTTATTTCTGAATAATCCGAAATGATAAATGGGACAATTGTTAAAGCGAGTCCGAAAATAAAGTTAATCAAGTAGTGAACGGATGTTAATGCTATATGTGGTCTTGATTCATTTGTCTGCAGAGTGTTCATATAGTTGCCTATAAGTAATGCTAATGGCACATGAGCCACAATTACATAAGCGGGCAATTTACTAGGAGAAAATTCATAGAAAAACCAACCTGAAATAAACCAAGCACCTAAAATTATGAGTGTGCTCTCTTTGGTGAAAAAACCTTTAAAACTATCTCTGAAAGCGTTGAAGAAATACATTATTGAGAGAAAGAAAAATCCAAAAATCAATAGCATATGCGTGCTAAATGGTCCTTCTTTGTCGTAAACACTACCAGTTACTCGTTGCTTTACGTACCAATCATACATCCATGAAAGAAAGTCACCTCCGTCTCGTAATGTTGTCATATATCCCCAGAGAATAACAGGCGCTAAGGCTAACGGTAGAAAGAACCAAGGGTGCAATTTTAGTAGGTTGTATCGTTTTGGGTGAAAAATAAAAAGAATCAAAGCAAAGGCACCTATGAACAGAACAATAGGAGGTCCTTTGGTTAATACACCAAGAGCTATTCCGAGCCAAAATAAGCTCCCCCATTTTAGTGATGGGCTTTGTAAAGTGTTGATAAGTCCAAATGCACTCAATGTGCTAAAAAACAGAACAGTAGCATCAGTGACAGAAACTTTGGCAAGCGCAGTAACTAGTATAGATGTGCCAATGATTATTACACTATTGAAAGATGCTTTTTGTCCAATTAACTTGGCGCCTTGAAAAAGCATGAGGAGCATTGTTCCTACAATGGCAATGAATGAAGGCAGTCTTGTGGCAAATTCGTTGGATCCAAATATTTTAAAAGAAAGGGCAATGTTCCAAAAGTGTAATGGAGTTTTGCGATGATCATGTGAGAAGTAAAAATCCGGAATTAGGTAATCACCAGTTTCGTTCATTGTTCTTGCAAATCCCGCGTATGCAGGTTCATCTTGATCCCAGAAAGGTAGCGACCAATTATTGATGAGCAGGATTAAAATGACTAATCCAAAAAGTATCCATTGTTTTTTATTCAGCAAAAGACTTGTTTATTGATGCAAAGTTAACGGTAAAATGTAAATAATAGTTTAAATCAATCAGTGATATTAGTTCTAAAACTTACCTTTGTGATCATTAAGATTAAATCAAAATGGCTAGAATACTTACAGGAATACAAAGTACAGGAACACCTCATTTAGGAAATATTTTAGGTGCGATTAAACCAGCAATAGAAATGTCAAACAATGGAGATAATGAGTCTTTTTTGTTTATCGCAGATATGCATTCGCTGACTCAGATCAAAGATGGAAGTGTGATGAGAGAAAATACCTACAGTGTTGCTGCAACATGGTTGGCATTTGGTTTAGATACTGCAAAAACTGTTTTTTATCGTCAAAGTGATGTGCCGGAATGTGCTGAGCTGGCTTGGTATTTAAGTTGTTATTATCCTTATTCAAGGTTGGCATTGGCTCATTCATTCAAAGATAAATCTGATAGGTTGGAAGATGTGAATGGAGGGTTGTTTACATATCCTATGTTGATGGCTGCCGATATACTTCTCTATGACGCAAACTTTGTTCCTGTTGGTAAAGACCAATTACAGCATTTAGAAATGACTAGAGATGTTGCTTCACGTATAAATCATCAGTGTGGGGAAGAATTGTTGGTGCTGCCTGAGGCGATTGTTCAAGCAGATACTCAGTTGATTTTGGGAACTGATGGAGAGAAGATGAGTAAGTCTAGAAATAATTTTATCAATATTTTTGAGACGGATAAAGCGTTGAAAAACACTATCAATAAAAAGGTAGTTACAGATGCCACTCCTTTAGAAGCTCCTAAAGAACCCGAAGGTGCAGCGGTTTTTGAATTGTTTAAGTATGTTGCAACAGCTAAACAAGTGGAGGAGTTGGCAGCTAAATTAAGAACTGGTGGATATGGATGGGGTCATGCAAAAAAAGATTTGTTAGAAGCATTAATAGAAGTGTTTGGTCCAGCAAGAGAGAAGTATAATTACTTCATGGAAAACAAGAATGAACTTGATAAAGTACTGGATGAAGGAGCTGAAAAAGCCAGAAAGGTGGCGAAAGCTACTTTGAAAAGACTTAGAAGTCAAATAGGATATTAATCTGTTATATTTTAAACGGAATTCTAATTACTACTCTTGTGCCTTGTTCTAAGTCAATAACTTCTGTTGACATTGAAGTAGCATTCATCTTGTTTAAAATATCAAGTCTTTGCTCAATATTTTTCATCCCAGTTGAGGTGCCTTGCTTTTGATTTTGAGTTTTCATTTGCTGACTTGCTGCCCTTCCAATTCCGTTGTCTTCAATAGTCCAGCAAAGTGCGTTGTTCTCTTTGGTAACATTTACATTGAGTTGACCTTTTTTGTCAAGATACCTTAATCCATGCCAGACCGAGTTTTCAATATATGGCTGAATTAGCATAGGAGGAATTTGTATAGATTCTGCATCAATATCTGATGCGACAGTAAATTGATAATCAAACTTGTCTTGAAATCTAAGATGCTCCAGGTCAATGTATAGTTCCAATATTTTCAACTCACTTTCTAAGGATACGAAATCGTGTTTGGAGTTTTCCAAAACGGCACGCATTAATTGGCTAAACCTAGAAAGGTATTTGTTGGCGCTTCTATCATCATTTTTAGAGATGAAACTATTTACTGAGTTAAGGGAGTTAAAGATAAAATGAGGGTTCATTTGGGTTCTAAGGGATTTTAACTCCAAGAGCATATTCGCTTTTGTCCTTTCTTTATTGCTTTTAATAATAAGTAAAGCCGCTACCAGTAAAATAATGATGCCACCAGTCAGCCCGTAAATAACATATTGTTTCTTTTTATTTTCGGCACTTTGCTGCGAAATCTCTAGGTTATATTTATCCTCTTTTAGTTTTTCATTTTCCAAAAGCAAACCAATCTGTTCATCTTTTTGTTCTAACTCCAAGGAGAGGTTTTGGGAGATTAATACTTGTTTGTTTTTAGCTTGCTGTATGGAGTCTTGCAGTACTACTAATTGTTGGTAAGCTAAAAGGGCTTGTTCGTAGTCGCCCACTTCTTTATATGCTTCAGTTATAGCCTGCAGCGCTTCTTCTTTTGCCGATAGTTGTCCTAGTTCGTCAGAAAGATTTATTGAGTTTCTCAAATAAGTAATAGCCTCTTTATTATTTTTCTTTTGAAGGTTCAGTTTACCTAACTGAAGGTTTGCTTCATTTAATCCTGAGGTATTGTTATTAGTGGTATTGTAGGTAATGGCATCTTCATTCACTTGAATCTGTTGCTCGATATTTCCTCTATTGGAATAAAACGTATTAGCATTACTAAAGTAGTTGTTGGTTTGTTGTGTTAATCCATTAGAACTAGCAATTTGAAGGGAAGAATCGTAATAATTGAAAGCACTAACGGAGTCGTTAGCAGTTTCATAAAAATTACCTAAATTATCTGCTGCTTGAACTTGTCCTATGGGATTGTTTCTGTTTTTTTCAATTGTATAAACTTGCTGGTAGAAATTTTCTGAATCATCATATTTGTTTAACGCTTGATTGCACCTAGCTAATCCGTTGGAGGCAAAAACAATGTCGTCTTCAATTTTTTTAATTTGAGCCATTTGGAGAAACTGAGTGTAGTACTTTATGGCTGCAGAATAATCTTCCTTTTTTTCATGTGCAGCGCCTATAAATTTCATAGAAGAGTAATATCCCTTTTCGTTCTCTAGGCCTTCGAATAGCGTAATTGAGTTTTCGAAATATTTTATGCTTTGTTTGTATTTCTCTATGGTGAAATTGAGTGCTCCAAGCGAATTGTAAGCATAAGCTTCTCCTCTAATGTTTTTTAATGATAAAGATAATTTGAGCGCCTCTTCTATATAGTCCAAAGCCTTTTTAGGTTCAGTTTCAGATAATTCGTTAGCTGCATTGATCCATGAGAAAATTTTAGCTGCATTGTCTGGTAACTTTTCAATTCGAGCGTAGGTGGTGTCTTTTTGAGAAAAGACGATTCCGGCTTGAAAAATGAATCCAATGATTAATATGTATTTTAATAGTTTCATAAACTTTCTGATACAAATCTAGGTCCAAATTTCGACATTACAAAATGGGTAAAAAGGCTAAAATGCTGGATTTGAAAGGTGTTTTGGGAGTTGACTAATCTATGTGTTCAGTTCCCTAAGTCAAATGGCCTATTCCCTAAGTCTATATTTTTTATGAATTATTTTAGGTGGATGTTTGTTGCAGTAAAAACAAAACATTATGAAAAATTTAGTAATAGCAAGTTCAATTTTAGTAATATCAACAGTCAACTATTCGCAGAATAGAGGAGGAAATGTGGCACAAGTGGCTCAAACTAATGTGAACATCAACAAATCGTTGTCCAATGTGAGCAACGTTTCAAATTATAATTTAAATCAATCCAACACAATGAATAATGGATTGTCTAATATAGCTTTTGCATCAAATGATAATGTGGTCTCTAATAGAAGACAAGAAGTAACAAATCAAAAAGTAAGTCGATCTAATCCAGTAAGAAACGTTAATAATAGGCAGAGAACAATACCAGAAGTAACAGTGAATCCCGTGAGTATTCAAAATAATGGTAGCAGAAATTTAAATGTAAGGTCCAACAACGTAAATTTAGAATTAGATAACGTTTATGAGAATGAGCAAAGAAATGAGGACCAATCATATGTCCAAAGTATCAATGTAAGTAATGATATAAATGTAAAAAATGATGATCAAATAATACTTCCGGAGGAGGTTGCTAATATTGATGATGTACAGGTTAAGTTTAGCCCTGACTTGAATGTCAATGTTGATATAAGTATTCCAAAGCCAACTATTGTTTTTGACCTAAAAGTCAAAGAAGAAAAGGTTAAATCTGAAAAAGAGATAAAAACTAATGTAACAAAAGTTGAGGGAGTAGCGAAAGTTAAGTCCAAATTGAAATTCAAAAATCGAGACAGTAGAAAAGGACATCATTATTACAGTCAAAAAGTAGGTCTTAGCTTGGTTGTGAAAAATACAATTTCAAAACTTCAATATAGGTTTAAAAAAACAAGTAAGAATAAAGTTGTTTGTTCAGTAGTTTGCTATAAATTCTAAGAACTTAATCGATTTTCATTAGTTTTGTAGTAATGAAAATTAGCGGTTTTACATTTATTAAGAATGGAGATAAACTCTATATTCCGCTCAAGGAAGCAATTTTGTCGGTGCTGCCTATTTGCGATGAGTTCATCGTTGCAATGGGGGACAATGATCCCGATGATAAAACAGAAGAAATTTTAAGGAGTATAGATAGTGATAAAATTAAAATCATTAAAACGGTTTGGGATACGGCTAGTTATTCTAGGAATACCATTTATGCGCAGCAAACAGATGTAGCCAAAGAGCATTGCTCCGGTGATTGGTTATTTTACATACAGTGTGATGAAGCAGTCCATGAAAAAGATTTGCCCAAAATAAAGTCAGCCTGTGAAAAGTACCTAGAAGATAAGGAGGTTGAAGGATTTTTATTTAAATATTTGCATTTCTGGGGAGATTACGATCATTTTCATCTTAACCATAGTTGGTATCAAAGGGAGATTCGAGTGATTAGAAATGATCCAAAAATTCATTCTTGGAGAGATGCTCAGTCATTTCGAAAGTTTGATAAATGGAATGGAACCTTCGAAGATTACGAGAAAAAAGAGGATAGCCATAAATTGAAAGTGAAGTTATTGGATTGCCATATTTATCATTATGGTTTTGTTCGTCCTCCTTTATTGCTTTCCAAAAAGATAAAGCTTCAGTCCAATACTTATCGCGGAGATCAAGAGACTGCTCTGATGTTTAAAAATCATCCTGATTTATTTGATTATGGTCCATTGAATAAGATAAATACTTTTCACGGAGAGCATCCAGCGATTATGAAAGAGTGGATGAGTAAACATGATTGGAAAGATGTACTTCAGTATAATGGAAGTTATAGAAAGGATAGACCACAGCATCGTCATGAGAAATGGAAATACAGAACTGTTTCTTGGGTGGAAAACAATTTGTTGGGAGGAAGGATAATTGGTGGATTTAAAAATTACATCCTACTCAAGGATTAATGCCTTTAATAAGTTTGATTTTTTAATTTCTTTTTCCTGTAGTATCCTAGTCTAATGCTATATTGGAGGTAGTTTGTGTGAGGGTTTAAATTGTAGTCTGCACCTACACCAATAATCAGGAATTTAGAACTTTTAATCCTTAGTCTAATGTCAACTCCCACTCCAATTCTATGAATTCCGAAAAAACTTTTAGTACTCCAATCTGAATTCGATTGGAGAAACGATGGAACATCATAATCCATTACCATAGCACTTGTAGCCTTAAAGTAAGGATCAATTTTTAATATTCTTTTTGAAAAATAGATTGCCGTGGAGATAGAAGGGGCAATTTTAGTGGCTTTGTCATATTCAGAATATGGATCTGTCGGTATTGCAGGAGAATCACCCGACATAAAATCTGTTCGTTTTCCAGAAATGCTATCATAAACGTTTCCAAATGAATTGTAATGTTCTTGGTAAACATCCAAACCTAATCCTATCATCCATCTGTGCGTTGCGTATGTGTTAAAAGAAAGTCCGAAATTGACGGTTGGAGAAACGCTGTAACCGAGTGTCGTTTTTGTAATCGTATCATCTTCAAAAACAACTTCAGTTATTTTTGGGTCCGTCAAAGTGTAGTTGGTTAATATTTTGTGGTCAAATCCTAAAGTCATAAATGAGAATTTATCACCTCTTCTGAATTCAGATGATCTTGCCAGTCCTAAGTGTTGGAACTCATCATAGATGACTTGCTCTTTTCCAATTTTTGACAATCCTAATATTCTTGCATAGCCAAACTGAGCAAACGACTCTTTGAAGTTTGCAATGCCATTTTTGTCATCAATTCTGCCTAAAGCTGCGCCATATTTCATTGAGAGCACATTTGAACCAAATCTAACACCTATACCCACATATGGGTTGAAGACAAACTGTTTGTTGTTGAATTGACTAAATAAATTAGTATAAACATAAGGGTAGGAACCTTCAAGAGTTAGGCTGTCTTTTACGTTCACATTGTATCTTCTGTCTATAGCAATTCCAGCACTAAATGTAGCTGTAATAGACTTGTATCTTAGTATTTCTCTTTTGTAACCAAGTGCCAATCTTAAAAAAGGAGTTCGTTTACTCACATTGAAATGCGTTGATTCATTTCCGGTAATCTCATTCCAAAAATCTTGATCACTTAAATTGGTAAGAGAGGGGTCTCTTGGGATGTTGCTAATTTCTCCTGTTTTTTCAATAGTCAAGCCGTAATCGTACTTATGAAAACCAATTCCTAGTGAAGTAGTTATTGTATTTTTGTTAAGGATGATGTCATTGCCAATACCGATGAAAAATGATTTTCCAACCAAACTATTGTTTTTTATCGTAAAACTGTTGTCGTATGTTTTTGAAGGGAAAACTACGGAAGGGTTTACCTTATTGGTGGAATCAAAATCAATAGTTTTATTGCCAAATTCTAGTTGTAAGGAAGTTACCCATTCCTGTGAAAATGATGTAGAGCTTATCATTGTGAAAAGCAAAAACAATAGGCTATGTTTTATTACTTTTTCCATATGACAAAATCATTTTCGATGTTTTCCGTTCGATAAGTAGGTAACTGATATCCATTGGTTAAAATAGGGACATTAATCTGTAAATACTTTAATAAATCAGAAACTGAGACAACGCCATTATGATCTAAATCTGATTTTCCTGATTTCAATCCCTGAATCATGCAATAGGTAAACGCGCCATTTTCCCAGATGTCACTTTCTACAGCATAGTCTGCACCTCCAGCACTTGATATTACAGTTATTCCGTTGTTTTCTTTAAGGTCCGCAAAAACCATTTTAA
>CAJYBK010000013.1 GCA_913064955.1 uncultured Flavobacteriales bacterium | reverse complement strand
AAAACATGAGAGGAATTATGGCTGCAAGAACAAAACCACTTACGGTTGTTCCAGCAGTTGCAGTGGAAAATGCTACCACTGTTGTTTCATATGAAATGCCACCAGCTAAGTCTGAGTGTAAATATTTTGAAGCAGATCAAATGGATGAATTAGTAGCAGCATTACATAACGAAGCAAAAGCAATATAAATTATGTCAGTATTAGTATTTGTAGAAACAAAAGACGGTAAACTTTCGAAAGCAGCTTTCGAAGCCGTGTCTTATGGAAATAAAATTGGTGACGCCACTGTGGTGACATTTGGAGATGTTGATGCTTCAGTATTGGAAGGATTAGGAAACTATGGCGCATCTAAAGTTTTGGTAAACAGAAGCGTAGACGGAAAGAATGAGCAACAATTAACAAAATTGGTTGATGCAGCAGCACAATCTGTTGGTGCAGATGTGATTGTAATGATTCAAGATCAACTAGGAAAAGCAGTTGGTCCAAGAGTAGCGGCTAAAATGAATGCTGGACATGTTTCAGGTGCTATTGCATTGCCTGACACATCAAACGGATTTGTTGTTAAATCAACTGTATATTCTGGAAAAGCTTACGCATTTGTGAAAGTAAACACAGCGAAGAAAGTTATTTCATTAGTATCTAATGCTCTGGCTCCTGAAGCAACTGGAGGTACTGCGGTAGTTGAAGAATTTAGCGCAGACCTTGGGAATGCTGGAATCAAAGTAAAAGAAATGAAATCTCAAGGAGCTGGAATTCCGCTTCCTGAAGCAGAATTAGTTGTTTCAGCAGGAAGAGGATTGAAAGGCCCTGAAAACTGGGGGATTGTTGAAGATTTGGCCACTGCCTTGGGAGCGACTACCGCTTGTTCAAGACCAGTTGCTGACATCGGGTGGAGACCTCACCATGAGCACGTAGGACAAACAGGTGTAGCTATTAGACCAAACCTATATATTGCAGCGGGAATTTCAGGTGCTATTCAGCATTTAGCTGGTGTAAACAGTAGTAAAACTATTGTTGTAATCAACACTGATTCTGAAGCGCCTTTCTTCAAAGCAGCTGACTACGGAGTTGTAGGAGATGCTTTTGAAGTATTACCTAGGTTGACTGAAGCTGTTAAGAAATTTAAAGCTTCTCAAAACTAAATTTAAAAATAAGTTTATAGAAAAAGCATCAATCGAAAGGTTGGTGCTTTTTTGTTTTAGAACAAACCATCGTCTTTTAAAGACTCCTCATAACCTAAATCAGGCGGAAGGTTTGGTTCACGAGCAGCAGCCACTGCTAATTGATCACAAATTTCATTATAATGATTTCCAGCATGACCTTTTACCCACACAAACTTAACCGTATGCTTGGCATATACTTCTAGAAATCTTTTCCAAAGGTCCACATTCTTCTTCCCTTTAAAACCTTTTTTTACCCAGCCAAATACCCAGCCTTTCTCCACTGAGTCCACCACATACTTTGAATCAGAATAAACTGTTATATTCATTCCTGGGCTTTTCATAGCATTGATTCCTTCAATAACCGCAAGCAATTCCATTCGGTTATTGGTAGTTTTTCTAAACCCTCCTGACAACTCTTTTTTAAACTTGCCCGCTAACAGTACAGTACCATATCCACCTGGACCAGGATTACCTGTAGCGGCTCCGTCTGTATAGATTGTAATATCCATCCTTTAAAACAATTCTTTAATATTACTACTAAACAACTTGATAGCGATTGCTAATAAAATTATCCCGAATATTTTTTCCAAAATTGCAATTCCACCCGTTCCTAATAAATTCTCCAGCCTCTTGGTCAATTTCAGTACTACAAAAACAATAATCATATTGATAATGACCGCCATTACAATATTAATCATAGCATATTCCGCTCTTAAGGAAACCAAAGAAGTCATTGTACCTGCACCTGCTATTAAAGGAAACGCAACCGGAACAACAGTTGCTAACTTAGGTGAAATCTCTTCCTTTTTCTTGTTGAACTCTATACCTAACGACATTTCCAGTGCTAAGGCAAACAATATAAAAGAACCTGCCACAGCAAATGCCTTAGGATCGACACCCATAAAAATAAGTATCTTTTCACCTCCAAAGAGAAAGCCCAATAAAATGCCAAATGCAATTAAGGTAGCACGCACAGGACTAATATCTCCTGCATCTTTTTTAATCTTTATAATTATTGGAATGGATCCAACAATATCTATTACAGCAAAAAGCACCATCGTAGTAATACCTAATTCCGTCCAATCAAATTCTGAAAAAAAACTTGCCATAACTCTAATTATTTAAATATTTTTCAATTACACCGGGAAAGTGTAACTGCTCCAATTCTTGAACCTTTGCAGCTACTTTTTCTGGATTGTCATACATATCCAACTCTACTTCAAATTGCGCTAATACTTCACCATCATCGTATATCTCATTGACTAAATGAACAGTGATTCCAGATTTAGTTTCACCAGCAGCCACCACAGCTCTATGCACATTCATACCATACATTCCAGCACCGCCATACTTAGGCAACAACGAAGGGTGGACATTCAATATTTCATTAGGATAAGCCTCAATAAGATTAGTAGGTATTTTCAATAAAAACCCGGCCAATATCAAGTGAGTTACTCCTCTCTCCTGCAATAACTCCAAAACTTTACCTTCTTCAAAATCTGATTTGGTAAATAAAAAATCCTCTACACCAGCATTCACAGCATGTTCTCTAGCACCTGCTTCCTTTCGATTAACAATCACACAATCAACCATCACTTCAGCACTTTCTTTGAAGTAATTAATGATGTTCTTTACATTAGAACCTGTACCGGAAGCTAGCAGCGCTAATCTTTTCATTTGATGAATTTTTTGCAAAGATATAAAGCCTAATTTGGTAAGTATAAAAATGCAAAATAAAAAGCAAAAAAAATCCCGTTCCTTCATTAAGAAACGGGATTCTCTATACTACACACGCTTATTTTGCCTCTTCGACAATTTTAGCATCTTTAGTGATGTTATTCACTTTACTTTTAACATCTTCAGCAGTTTCTTTTGCTTTAGTTGTAAATTTTTCTTTAGCTTCTTCAGCCTTCTTTGTTAAATCTTCTTTTGTTGACTTGAATTTTGAAGTCAACTCTTCTTTAGTTTTTGCAAATTTCTCTTCAGCCTCTTTTAAGAATGGAATTGTCTCTTCCAACTTTTCTTTACTTTGGTTAAATTGTGTTTTGAAGTCTGCTTTTGTAGAATCAACTGTTTTGAAGAAATCTCCAACGTAGTTTTTTCCTTCTCCGTCAACTTTCTTTCCTGCTTCAACTAATTCGTTGAATTTAGATTTTGCTTTGTCGTTTGCTTCTGCAGCCAATCCTAGTCCTGCGTAAGCTAATGTTTCAATCATGTTCATAATACTTGTGTTTTTTTAATTTTAATTATTTTGTTGTAGTTACTTTCTTAGTTGTTGTTTTCTTAGTTGCTGTTCTTTTAGCAGGAGCTTTCTTAGCTACTGTAGTTGCTGTTTTTTTAGCCGCTGGCTTTTTTACTTTCTTTGCATCTGCCAATTGTTTCTCTAAATCTGCAATTTTCTTCTCAAGTGCATCCACTACCTTTGTATCTTTCTTTCCTTTGAAATCAAAAGTCGAAGTAATTTTATCAGTAATAGTTTTTACTTTATTGTCAATTTCTTCTTTCGTATGTTCTGTTGTTTTGAAAATGTCATCAATAATTCTTTTCCCTTCAGTATCAGAGATCTTTCCTTTTTCAACTAAATCCTCAATCGATTGCTTAACTTTTTCAGTTGCTGTAGATGCTAATCCAACACCAGCATAAACTATATTTTTAATTGCTTCCATAATATATTGTATTAAATTTTTGTTCTTATCAATTACACCTCACCATTGTCAATAAGTGAACCAAAATTTCCACACTTCAAAAATCAAGACAACTAAATCACTCCTAACACCTTCTAAATAAAGCGCTTAAGTCTTTATAATCAATTGCACAAGGGTGAACTATACTCTCTAGCTCGGTTCATTTCAAACTGACACAACCTGACAAAGCGTGAACTATCATCGATTATTTGGTTCACATTTATGAATAGTCTAAATATTAATCGAATCTTTTCTGTAAATTCTATACCTTTGCAAGCGTAACAATGAGTGACAATCCTTACTATATCATCACTGGCGCACCAAGTACTGGGAAAACATCCATTCTCAATGAGTTGTCCAATAAAGGATTTACTTGTCACAATGAAATCGCACGACAAGTTATCAGAGAAAACTTGGATTCAGGGTTAGAAATTTTCCCTTGGAACCAAATGCAACTATTTAGCGACATGGTGTTAGAAAGAATGAAAACTTTGGTTACTTCATTTGATCCAAATCAAATTCAATTTCTTGATAGAAGTATGGTAGACTTAATTGGCTACATGCACTTTGCAGGAAAAGAAGCTCCAGAACACTATCAAGAAGAAGCGCTCAAAGTAGGTTACGCTAAAAAAGTTTTTTACCTTCCTATTTGGACGGATATCTACACTACTGATGAGGAAAGAAAAGAAAGTGTAGAAGAGGCTGAAAAAATAGATCAAGCGCTTTACAACGCATATCACAATCTTGGATTTGAACTTATTGAAGTTCCGAAAGGACCTGTTTCAGAACGAGTTGAGTTTATCCTAAATTCTTGCCAAGCATTAAGCGAAATTTGATATAATTTTACTTCTATTGAATTTATTTCAATTATTATTTTGTAATTCTCATTTTTTATTTACTTTTGCCGTCCCTCAAGCGAGAGGAAATAACATTTGACATCAACTAGTAGAACGATATATTTTTGTTTTAACGCGAAAGTAGCTCAGCTGATAGAGCGCCACCTTGCCAAGGTGGAGGTCGCGGGTTTGAGCCCCGTCTTTCGCTCTATGACTCTACTAGAAAACAGATACACTTTCACTTTCAGAAATGATTGTGATGCTCGAGTGGTGGTCCCGATAGTTATCGGGATGACAGACACTACTCAAAAATGATGCTCGAGTGGTGGAATTGGTAGACACGCAAGACTTAAAATCTTGTGTCCATCTGGACGTGCGGGTTCAAGTCCCGCCTCGAGTACAGAAAGCCTGACTTTAATTAGTTGGGCTTTTTTTTTCTTAACCCTTTTGTGCGTTGGCTTCCACCTCGCACTTAACACTAGACCCTTGTCATTTATGATAGGGGTTTTTTGTGTTTTTAAAAGGTATTTCCATATTTTTTGAGGTTAATCAAAGTTAAATATGACCTTAATCAGAAAAATGAAAATCTGATTGGGTAACTTCGCACTATGAAAATTAAGCACCTCAAAATTTGGCTAGTTGTAACTATCGTTGTTAGTGTATTCAACTCTTGTCAAGAAGAGAAAAAGGCCATTACACCTACTGAGCAAGATATAACTCACTCGATTTATGCATCAGTCACTGTGAAGCCTGACAACCTATACACAGTGTATCCACAGCAGACAGGTATTATTTCAGACATTTTCGTTACTGAAGGAGATTCAGTTTTTGCAGGTCAAAAAATCGGATCAATCATCAATGATAACATTGCGCTAAATCAGGAAAAAGCAACTTTGCAATTCCAATTGGCAGAAAGCAAATTGTATGGCCAAGGTAATACGCTGAAAACTTTGGAAGGTGAAATTGAATCTTTGAAATTGCAAGTAAAATTTGATTCTGCTAACTATTTCAAAAATGTAAAATTAGAACAGGAAAAAGTAGTAACTAAATCTGCTCTTGATAATTTTGAATTAAAATACGAGTTAAGTACAAAACAATTAGCAAATGCTGAGCAGAAATACTTCCAGATAAAAAAGGAATTAGAGAATAGTTTGCAACTCTCTAAAAACAATTTAAAATCTGCTAAAATTAACCTCAACGATTCGTACATCTATTCATTAATTGATGGTATGATTTATCATGTAGACAAAGAAATTGGTGAATTTATTTCTTCTCAAATCCCATTTGCACAAATTGGTAGTAAAAAGAACTTTGTACTGGAGATGCTAGTAGATGAAGAAGACATTACCCAAGTAAAAATTGGCCAGAAAGTAATAGTTTCTCTGGATGCATATGCAGATACTTCCTTCATGTGTGAAGTAACCAAAATCTATCCTCAAAAGGATATAATAAAACAGACTTTCACTGTTGAAGGCATCTTTTTGGAGCAACCTCCAACTTTACTTTTCGGAATGTCTGGAGAAAGCAACATTATCATTGATCAAAAGGAAAATGTGATTATTATTCCTCGCGAGTTTATCAATGATAAAAACCAAGTAAACACTAAAGAAGGTTTGGTCACTGTAAAAACAGGTCTTAAAGACATGAATAACATTCAAATCATCGAAGGCATCAGTTTATCAACTAAAATATATCCTTTAGATGAAGATTGATTTTCTTTTTACATTTAGAATATCTAGAATTCACTTAACATCTCGGCTTAAGCAAACCATTGTGGCCGCATTGGGTGTAACATTCGGTATTGGAACCTATATAATTCTTATGAGTTTTATGACCGGTCTGAACGGGATTTTGGATGACCTAATCCTGAACAGGACCCCACATGTCCATCTTTTTAATGAAACAAAACAAAGTCAGTATCAACCAATAGTATTGCATAAAGACTTTCAATACAAAATCAACTTTGTATCTTCTGTCAAGCCAAGTGACGCACCTATAAAAATCAAAAACGCCATCCCAATGATTCAAATGCTGGAGCAGGATGACAATGTTAAAGCAGTGACCCCACAATACACTGCCAAAGTTTTCTACCTAGCAGGAAGCACACAATTAAATGGATTGATCAAAGGTGTAGACATTAACAAAGAAGTTAAACATTACAACTTAAATAGTTATATTTCTCAAGGTGACTATCGAGATCTAAAGCCAGGCACCAATACGATAATATTAGGTAAAGGGATTGCCAAGAAACTATCATTAGAACTTTATGATAAGATAACTGTAAATGCGGGCAACAATAATATTGCACTGAAAATAGTCGGATTCTACGAGAGTGGCATGTCGGATGTGGACAATGTCCAAAGTTATGCTAGCATTGAAACCGCTCAACGAATTGGAGGAGTCACCAATAATTATATTACAGACATCAATATAAAACTTTATAAAAAAGAATTAGCTCCTTATATGGCAGATCGTCTTGAAAAACAATTTAGTATATCTGCAGTTGACATAAATGAAGCCAATGCTCAATTTGACACTGGTACAGGTATTAGAAATCTTATTTCATATGCAGTTTCCATCACACTTTTGATTGTTGCTGGATTTGGTATTTACAATATTCTTAACATGTTTATTTATGAGAAAATGGACGATATTGCCATCCTAAAAGCAACCGGTTTTTCGGGAAAAGATGTGCAACGTATTTTTATTTTACAAGCCATGCTGATAGGTTTAGTTGGAGGTATTCTCGGCCTTATTCTTGGGTATGGAGTGTCATACTTAATTAGTATTTCGCCATTTGAAACGGAGGCCATGCCTAATTTAAAAACCTTTCCAGTGAACTTTAACCCTATGTTTTATGTTGGAGGAATGGCTTTCGCATTAGTTTCTACTTTTTTTGCTGGTTACTTACCTGCTAGAAAAGCAAAAAACATTGACCCTGTAGAAATAATAAGAGGAAAATAATGATTCTAGAAACAAAAAATATAAATAAGTACTTCCGAAAACCTGTTAAATTCCATGCGCTCAAGGATATTAACATTTCTATTGAAAAAGGAGAGTTTGTATCTGTGATGGGCAAATCTGGGTGCGGTAAATCTACTCTTCTCTACATTCTATCCACCATGGACACTGATTATGATGGAGAACTATTTCTTGATAATCAATTAATCACTGACAAAACCAATGAAGAATTGGCCAAATTGAGAAACGAATTAATTGGTTTTGTATTTCAGTTCCACTATTTATTACCAGAATTTACTGTACTAGACAATGTTATGCTGCCAGCAGAAAAATTAGGCAAAAAATCAAAAGAAGAAATTCGGATTGACGGCATGGAAAAACTTAGACTTTTAGGCATTGAGAATCAAGCTCACAAAAAAGCCAACCTACTATCCGGAGGTCAAAAACAAAGAGTATCAATTGCTAGAGCATTAATCAATAATCCAAAAATCATAATGGGCGATGAGCCAACTGGAAACTTGGATAGTAAAAATGCAGATAACGTTTTTGACATTTTTAAAGAACTTAACACGTCTCAAGATCTTTCATTACTAATTGTAACACATGATTCTGATTTTGCCGAAAAAACAGATAGAACCATAACAATGGAAGATGGCAGGATTTTGTCTTAGAAGTTGAACATGAAAGATCGAAAACTAATATTATATATCAGTATGAGTGTCGATGGCTTTATCGCTACTGAAAATGACGATTTATCCTGGCTTTCACTTGTGCAAAAAGTAGGACTAGATTACGGGTATTCTGAAATGGTTGAGAATTCAGACACTTATTTAGTAGGTAGAAAAACATATGACATTGTAAAAGAATTGTGTAATGGTGAATTTCCTCAATCCAAGATGTTTGACTGCTACATAATCACTCGTCAAGACCTTCCGAATGCTGATGGTGTAACATTTTATAACAAAGACATTAAATACCTTATTTCTGAGTTAAAATCTAAACCTGGCAAAAACATATACTGCGATGGGGGAGGACAACTTGTAGAGATGCTTATGCAAAAAGATTTGATTGATGAATATATTATTTCTGTAATTCCCACTCTTTTAGGAAAAGGTAAAAGACTGTTTCTTGGCAATACACCCCCTATAAACATTAAGCTTAAAAAATGTGAATCTTTTGAGACTGGACTTGTGCAGTTGCATTATCAAAAGACTAATCAATAGCATCACTGCCTTATTTTCGCGCCAACCTTATTTTCTTAGTGAGATAACTGCTTAGCCAAGCGCTGCCTGCTCCAATCACTGCTCCTACTATCACATCAGAAGGATAATGAACTCCTAGATGCATTCGAGAATATCCAACGGCACTTGCCCACATGATCGAAGGGGCAATTACATACCATTTTGGAAATGCAATACTTAATGAAGTAGCTGTGCTAAATGCCATAGAAGTATGCCCAGAAGGAAAAGAAGGACTGCCTGCATCTGCTAATTTTTGAATTTCAGGATAGGTCAGAAAAGGTCTATCTCTTTTTATACTATACTTCATAGAAGTCATAATTACCGTGCTGATAATTAATGACCCACCTATCATTAATCCTTTTTTCCTAGTTATAGAATCTTTTGTAATCAAGCCCACCATATATATGCCTGCCGGAGCCAATAAACTAACTGAGGCATCTGAATCTGTTACCACTTTAAAAAAAGTATCAAAGTTTTGATTTCGTTCCAAATTAATTGTACGTAACATTTCAATATCTTGGTTTTGAGCAAAAGACTCAAAACCTAATATCAAGGCAAATAATAATATTAGTTTATTCCACATGAACAACTTGTGCATTATACATAAATGACTCAATCATCTTATCATATCTTTTGTCATACTTTTCCGCAAACAAAATGTATTGACATTTCTTTAAACTCTGACTCAACCTATCCAATTCTGCATGCGCTGCATTCACAAAAAGTAACTCGGCATCATCCACAAAAAACATCTCCAATTTATTCAGATTGATACTATTTAAAAAATAAAGTTTTGAAAGCCTTTTAGGTGTGGTAATAACAATATCAACCCCTTCATATAATTCATCTTGTTGAACATGAATTTTTTGTTCCTCGTACACTGTGCACATTAACAAATCAGTACCCCAAAGCAATTGCTTAAACATGGCTTCCAACTCCAAAGCAGCCTCCTTGTCTTTTACCATAATCAAGGCTCTAGGCGCATCATCTGGAGACTGTACTTTAAGCTTCTGAATAACACTTATAATTATGGCTGTACTTTTTCCGCATCCTTTTGGGCCAATTCCAATTAAGTTTATGCCTCCCTTAATTTTTGAAAGTGTATTAGCCTGAAAACTTGTAGGAGCTTCAATTCCATATTCTTTTAACCTATCCTTAAAAACAAGGTCTAATTTCTTAAATGACATTTCTTTCGTTCTTTATTACATCAAAGGTACAAAGATTTTGAACCAAGATGGATATTCAAATGTATTAACCGATTGTAGGCAACACGAACTTTTTACTATTATTGTGCAGTTTATCCTTTAAAGAAGATCATTCATAGAAAAAAGACATCAGTTTTCAAAAAAAATAGTACTTTCACTAAGTATAATGGAAAAAAACCCTTCTACCTATGACTTTTTTTACTAAAAACATCACTTTTCTGACCTTACTTTTATCTACATTTTCTATGTTGGGTCAAAACACAGCCAAAACTGCTGGAGACTGGGAAACTGATGGAAATTGGTCTACTGGAACTCATCCTGACCACAACCAAACTAATAATACTGATGTTCTCATTATAGATATAGCAGGAGGTACACCAGGTTTAATCACAGTAAATGATGATTTTTTCTTGAAAGGTGGTACTGACTTAACAGTAAAAGGATGTGACACATTAATAATTACTGGAAATGCTACTTTTGCTAACAACTCTGTCTTAGATGTTGAGCCCTGTGCTGTGCTTATAAATAAGGGAAACCTTTTAAATAACAACAATTCTGACCAAATCAATATAGATGGAGCATTAACTGTGGAAGGTGACTTTTCCGGAGGTAATGGAAGCGTTATTTCAGGAGCTGGTACAACAGATGTTATTGGAACTATCACCTTAGATGGCGATGGCACCATCACAACCAGTGTTCTACCAATCGAACTTTTACAATTTTCTGCTATTTTCAATAAAGATCAAGTAGATATATTTTGGTCTACAGCATCTGAAATAAATAACGAAAAATTTATTATCGAAAGATCTAAAGACGGATTTGAATGGCAAGAGATCATAAGTGTATCAGGAGCGGGCAATAGTTCTAGTATTCAAGAATACTATGAGATTGATCAGGAGCCACTGTCAGGCGTGTCGTATTACAGATTGACACAAATTGATTTTGATGGCAGATCAGAGACTTTTAACGTTGTTCCTGTAGAGAATATATCAGGAGGTATGATAGCGTTTAACATATTTCCAAATCCTACAACTCAGGATAACTTAAACTTGACATTTCAAGGATTTGAAAACCAAGAGATTTTAGTAGTAGTTCGAGACATTCAAGGAAAAGAACATTACAGTAAAGTTACTATGGTAAGTGCTGAAAATGAAATTCAATTATTCTCAGTAGACAACAAACTCCCAAAGGGAATGTACCTGATTACAGCTAGTTCTATGAACCAGTTATACAGCCAAAAAGTAATTATTAAATAATTACTACTCACTTAATTCTTTTAGCAGTTTTTCAATAGTTGGTTCATCCCAATTATATGCTCCTACCCATTTATGCACAATATGTTTATGTTGATCTATTATAAATGTGGTTGGATATGCATTAGACACTAAATTTCCAGGAATAATACTTCCATTGATATAAAGGGGGAAGTTGATGTCTTTACTTTCTTTATAATTCTTAATTATCTTCAATCCTTCGGAAGGACTTACCAGCACAAATTCAACACGATCTCCTAGTTTCTTTTGTAACTCCACAATAGAAGGCATTTCAGATCTGCAAGGGCCGCACCATGTTGCCCAAATATTTAGAAAAATTGGCTTATCGATAGAGGACAGCCACACTTTTTCCCCTTCGGTACTAATTACCATCCAATCTATTTCGATAAATTGATCATCTATTTCTTCAATCTTGGAAGTGTTTACTTCTGGTGTTCTTAAAGTGAAACTCATCATCCAAGACCTCAGTGAACTACCTGCACTTGTGAAAAATAGGAAAGCAATTAGGGATAAGGCAATTCCCCAAAATATCAAATTTGACTTGGCCTTTTTTGTAATTTTCATTCGGTAAAATTATACTTTTTAAACTTCAACACTTAACAAAAGTTGTTTCTAAGTATATATGTTTTACTTTTGAACTGCAGATGACAAACATTTTCAAGACATTTTGGCCATTTCTGATAACCATAGCACTTTTCTGCTTGTTTTTGGGTTATTTTCTAATTACGTACGATAAGTTAGAGGGTCACATGATGATTAACCAATATTACAATGATTTTGGTGATGCCTCCTTCCCATTAATAACACATATTGGCGATGGTATTACTGCAATAATTATCGTCCTTTTACTCCTAATATGGAGATTGGAATATGGCATCCTTGCCCTTATTGCTTTCACAGCAACTGCTGGAATAACACATGGATTAAAATTCTTTGCCTATGATGAAACTTGGCGTCCCTTACACGACTTGTGGAGCTTTTTTAAAGATGGCCCTGGTCATTTAGTACTGGAAGAAGGAGATATGAGAATCATCAATTCTTTTCCTAGTGGGCATACCACGTCTGCAATGAGCATCTTTTGCATTCTTGCCCTTATTGTAAAAAAGAGATGGGCCAGTTTTGTTTTTGCTTTGCTTGCCATACTTGCTTCTTTTTCTCGTGTATATTTATCCCAGCACTTCATGGAAGATGTATTTGCAGGAACGCTCATTGGTGTAATTGCAACTTTTTTGGTATATGTTTTATTCGCCAAAAAACTCACTTCCAAATTTTCCAAAATACCATCTTTTGCCAAAAGAACATTCGACATTTTTTCCTCTTCATTAGTTCTAATTTTAGGAAGCCCATTTTTTATCATTATTGCCATCTTAATTGCTACCTCAAGTAGAGGCGGAATCTTTTTTCAGCAAATTAGAGTAGGTAAAGACGGCAAGGACTTTGGACTATTCAAATTCAGAACTATGAAACCTGATTCTGAAAAACTAGGTCAAATTACCGTTGGAGGTAAAGATCCAAGAATTACTAAAATTGGATTCATTCTTAGAAAGTTTAAATTGGATGAATTCCCCCAATTGATTAACATCTTGAAAGGTGACATGAGTATCGTTGGCCCTAGGCCAGAAGTTAGAAAATATGTAAATCTGTATACCCCTGAACAACAAAAAGTTCTAAGTGTAAGGCCTGGCTTAACAGATTTCGCATCCATTGAATACATAGACGAAAACGTATTGCTCGGAAAATCTGACAATCCTGAGCAGACTTATATTCAAGAAATTATGCCCTCCAAATTAAAACTCAACCTAAAGTACATCGATCAGCAGTCGTTCATGCTAGATATTAAGTTGATTTTTAAAACTATAGGGAAAATATTTAGGTAATTGTTAAAAACTACATGTAACCTTACTTTTCTACTTGCGTTAAGGAATACACCCAAACATTTTAATGGAGTAATAAAATTTTAGAGGCTGGTCAATCTTTTAGAATTAAATCCTCCAACTTGTAACCAAAACAATCGCTTTGGTTATATACTCAAAAACTATAAAAAACAACTGCAAAACGTAAGCAAGTTTTTTACTACTAAATCAATTCACTTGTAGCAAATTAGTGTATTGAAAAAATAGTGGAAAACGAAAAAATGAAATTGTAAGAAATTCGCAAATGCAAGGAACCAGTAAGTATCATCAATCTAATGAGCAATTGCTTCGTGAGAACGATATTATTGAGGCTGCCAAAAAGAATCCGCAAAGGTTTGAGCCAATATATAAGAAGTATCATGAGCAAATCTTCAGATATGTATACCAGCGAATGGACAGCAAGGACCAAGCACACGATGTAACATCGCAGATTTTTATCAAGGCGATTACAAAATTACACAAGTACGAGTTCAGAGGAGTACCTTTTTCATCATGGCTTTATCGAATTGCAATGAGCGAAGTTTATCAATACTTGAAAGACAATAGCGCTAAGAGAACTGTTAATGTGGACACTTCAGGTTTATCAGAAATGATAGAGGAAATGGAAGATGAAGATAGAGCAGAACAAAAGCAGCAATTGATAAAAGTAATTGCCGAACTTCCTGAAGAAGAATTACAAATGATTGAAATGAGGTATTTTGAAAAACGCTCCTATCGCGAAATCGGGGAAATTCTTGGCATAGCTGAGAACAACGCGAAGGTTAAGACTTTTCGAATTGTTGGAAAACTAAAAAAAGCGTTCCTAGTCTCATAAAAGGCAAACCCAAGCTATGAAAAGAAAAATTACTATTGACCGACCTACTATTGATTCCAAGGAAATTGCTTCTCAACAAGACTTTTCTAACATTATCAATAAAATACCCGCCACGCCAACAGTTCCGTTTTATAAGACGTTTTGGTTCTATACAACATTAGCCTGTATCGCAGGAATTGCTATTGTGGCTGTAAATCTAGAAAGTAAGCATGTTAAACAAGAAGCGCTTGCCACTACGGATAACCCTCCCAAAACAGACTCAGTTTCATCGGAAAACAGTGAAGATCTTGCATATGCGGAAGATACTCCTTGTGTAAAACCACCTTCCAAAGAACTTGATATACCGATGTCTATTTACAAAGTAAACGGAGCAAAAGGAGGTGAAATTACTCACCCTACAGGCACTATCATCTCTGTGCCATCAAATGCTTTTCTAGACAACAACAATGAAATCATCACTGAGGATGTTGAAATAAGATTTAGAGAGATTAACAACCCTATTGATATTATGCTCTCTGGCATTCCTATGACCTACGACAGTGCCGGACAAGAGATGGTACTATTATCAGATGGCATGATTGAAATTGAGGGCTACGTCAATGGAAAAAAGATTAGTATTGCTCCAAATAAAACAATAGACATTGCTATAGCAACTTCCACCAATGAAACTAAATTCAATTCCTATCATTTAGATACCGTTTCAAGAAACTGGAACTATACTGGCAAACCCGAATACAAAAAGAATAAGGAGACTGTTAATCATATGGTGAAGCATCCTGACCAAAGCTTAGTTCAGGAACTAAAAGCACTTGAAAAGGAAAGCAATATAGCAAGTCATCAATATGAAACGGCAAAACAAGCCGTAACCACATGGCAAAAAACTGCTCCCGCTAAGCCAACAACAGGAGGTGACAAAGACAGGCAGTTTGTTTTAGACATAGACGCAAAAGAATTTCCGGAACTTTCCAATTATAAAAATCTAGTTTTTGAAGTAGAAAAAAATGATCCTAATTTTTCCGCAAATGTTTACCAACAAGAATGGACTGATGTGAGTCTTTCTGAAAAGGAAAAAGGCAAAAAATACTATTTAACGCTGTTTAAGTCAGGAACTAAAAAAACATTTTCTGTTTTCCCAGTTTTTAGTGGAGAAGACCTAAAAGTTGCCCTGGCAGAATTTAACAAATCATTTGCCACCTACTCTAAAGAATTAGACAAAAGAAAAGCAGAAGAGACAAACTACAAAAAGCAGTTTGAAGGGAAGTTAGCACAATGGGAAAAAGCCAAAGCCAAAGAAGCAAATGCACTAGAAGTTCAACAAGACCAATCAGAAAACAATACACAAGTTAAATTGATGGCTAGAATACTTAATGTTACTATGTTTGGTATTTGGAATTTAGATTGCGGCATTTCTCCTCCACAAGGCTTAACACAAAAAGTTATTTTTAAAGATCAATTTGGAAACGAAGTAGACATTGTGCATGCTAATTTATTTGAAAAAGGTAAAAACACCATTTACACATATAGCAAATTGGATTTCCAAAACTTTGAATATAATCCAAATGAGGTAAACCTAATTGTTGCTTTCTTGGGAACTGACAAAATTGGAATAGTTCAAAACAATCAATTTGATAATAACCCAAAACAAAAAACAAAAACTTTCGTACTGGATATCCAGCCTTTTAGTAAAGAACTTATATCTTCCTTAAAATCGAAAACTATGTAATGAATTTACGATTGAATTCTATATTTTTCCTTGCTTCATTTCGGGAGAAAGCACTGCGATTTTACTGTGGCAACTTTCTTTCGAAATGTTCCGTTTTACTTGTATTTATTTTTGTTCATTCCGGTATAAACTCACAAAATGTAATTAAAGTCAAAAAAGAAGAAAAAGTAAAAAATGAAAAGTTAATTGGTTTTTACTATTCTGATTTACACACTACTTCCAGTGGTTCTCCTGGCAATCCGCCAACAGACTACAGAAGAATATTTATGTATGTTGACCCTAACGAGCAAGTGTACTTATTTCATTCAAATAAATCAGTTAAAAAAGTGTATAAACTTTTTCTAAGCAACCCACAGAAATTCACCCAAGAACAAGGAAAAATTGAAATAACCCCTGAAAATTGGCTTTATATTAATGTTAGAACTGCGATAGGACCACTAGTAACTTTTAAATATGTTGGTGAATTCATTAACAGCAAGAGTTTCTACATTGATTACAAAGCGGCTGAATACTCCAAAGTAAGCCTCAAAATATATTTATATCAATACTCAAAATGAAACTAATCCCCGTAATCATATTATTAATTCCACTATTAAATTGGGGACAAAACACCATAAAAGTCAGAAAATCAGATACTACTTTTAATGCTTTTTACTATTCTAAATCAACTTCTGAAGACACATACTCCAGTGCCTTTCATGGCGAAGTAAAAGGGAGCATTGTTTTCAGCAAAAAATGTCGTAGTTATTATATTTTCAGAAAAGACGGCTCAGTATTTTTCTTCAATGAAAAGCCCAATTATAAAAAAATAAAAAAGAAATGTGACCAAGTGGATTGGAGTATTCTCAATAATACGAATGGTAAATACTACATTTCGGGTGACGAAGTATTAATTTTCCCATACACTTATTCTCCCACTGGTGAAAAGAAACTTGGCAGCCAAAGTTTGCAAGGCAAATATTCTCAAGATAAACTAGAAATGAACTCCGGCATGAATAGTAGAGTGATGATAAAATTTTCGAAATAATTGGCAAGATATTTTCATACATTTGAGTAATGAAATTAATCACTTTTATACTTTTCTTAAGCTTATGTTATTTAGGTCAAGCACAAGACACTATTAGAACCTACTATAACACCGACCAAACTCAATTAAAAACGGTACACTGTGTTCAATCGCAAGGTACTGGAAAAATGTACCATGGTGCCTTCTCCGTATTCTATCCTAATCAAAGCATCAAGAGTAGTGGCAATTATTCCTTAGGTCAATTGCATGGTGATTATTCTGAGTATAGCAAAAGCGGGACTTTAATTCTTAAATGCAGATACACCAATGGTATTCTAAATGGAGAACATAAATCCTATTATGAATCTGGCAATATTCAAGAAAGAAAACTATACATTAATGGTAAGCTTCAAGGCGATAGGAAATACTTTCCAGACCAGAAAGATGCTACACCCAACAAAATTGAAAAATACCAAATGGGAAGTAAATTGTAAAAGTTTTCTTGAGCCATTTTACTTTTACTCTAACTATTCCTTATCTTCGTTAGCATGAAGGCCACCATACATCACTCAAGTGGAGATTTTAATATTGATTTCTCAAAACCCATTGACATCTCAATTCACACCACTGATTCAAGCGCATGTTCCAAGGCTTGGTATGTTGATCCAATTCGCATAGAACCTGTAATGACTGAGCAATTTACGGGAAGCGTAAAAGCAGGTGGTACCGTAAATTTTAGAAATATTTTTTTCAATCCTCACGGAAACACAACACACACGGAATGTGTAGGCCATATAGCAGAAGAAGTTTATAACCTTCAAGAACATTTAACAACATACCTTTTTAAAGCACAAGTCATAACCATTGAGCCACTTAAGTATGAGGGAACAGAATCTGAATGGCGAAAAAAAGGTGATTTAATCGTCCAACTAGAACAATTGAGTAACAAGTTGGATAAAAGTATTGAGGCCATCATTATTCGCACCTTGCCTAATGATGATAGTAAAAAAACTAGACAATGGTCTTCTTCAAATTGGCCTTATATGGACGAGAAAGCAACTAGATACCTAGCCAATCTTGGTATAAAACACCTCTTAATTGACCTACCTTCCGTTGACAGAGAATTTGACGGAGGAATGATGCTTTCACATCGGTCGTTTTGGAATTACCCAGAGGAAACTCGATTTAATGCCACAATAAGCGAAATGATTTACGTAAAAAACGAAATAAAAGACGGCATTTACTTTTTGAGTTTGCAACCTTCAAGTTTTGTTAACGATGCAGCCCCATGCAAACCAGTACTTTACGCCACTAAATAATCCAAGATGAATAAATACATTGTCCATTTTCAAAGAAGTCCAATTATGAATGTTTCTCCTGATATTCTGCGGCTGGAACAACAAAGAATGTCCGATTTAATGAGAGATCAAATTTTAATCAATCTAAAAATGAGCAAATTGATGGACAATATTTGGTTGGAAATTCAAACTAGCACAAAAGAAGAGTTGATCGACATCATCAAAACTTTGCCTATGTGTAAGAATTTATACTTTGAAATTTACGATATTATATAATCGGACAAATAATTGAGTCTAATCGCAAGTCATGCGATTCTCTTGGCACTTCATTTACTTTTTGAAACGGATAAAACACACCCACTTTATACGCTTTTGGGTATTTAATCAGAAAGTTATCATAATACCCTCCGCCATATCCTAGCCTATAATTATCAGCATCGAAAGCCAAACCAGGAACAATGACCAAGTCTATATCACCTGTATAAGAAGCTTCTCCAATAGGGTGTACTGTGCCAAAAACACCTTTTTCTACTTTTTCTAACGAATGTAAAACTCTATTTTCCAACTTTCTATTGGACAATGTTTTGGGAGAAATTACTTTAACTCCTTTTTGTAATAATTTGTTAATGACCGGTGTAATGTTCACCTCATTTGACATTGGAATATAACTATGAACAACTGTTGCCGCTCTTCCCGTAATGATTTCCAGCAACTCCGAGCAGATCTTCACATCAGCCATTTCTTTGGCATTTACAGACAACTTAATGCGCTTAGTGAGCATCTCTTGTCGCAGAGCGTTCTTTAATTCTATAATATCTTCTGATGACATGACACAAAATTAAGCAAAAAAAATCCCGAAGAATAACTTCGGGATTTCAATGATATATAGATCTTATTTATTGAACACTCAACTTTTTATCTAAGTCTTCAAGATAAACTCTAAAGTTCTTGTCAGTCTCAGCAAGGTTATTTACCGTTCTACAAGCATGTAGTACCGTAGCGTGGTCCTTACCTCCACAATGCATTCCAATATTCGCTAAAGAAGACTTCGTCATCTTTTTAGAAAAGTACATTGCAATTTGTCTTGCTTGTACTACTTCTCTTTTACGAGTTTTAGATTTCATTAATTCGATTGGCAAATCAAAATAGTCACAAACAACTTTTTGAATATACTCAATAGAAACCTCTCTTGCCGTATTCTTAACAAACTTATCAATCATCTGACGAGCTAAGTCAAGCGTGATAGACTTTTTGTTTAGAGATGATTGAGCAATCAATGAAATTAATGCTCCTTCCATTTCTCTAATATTGCTAGAGATACTATATGCTAAATATTCAACTACTTCCTTTGGCAACTCAATACCATCGGTATACATTTTCTTTTGTAAGATCGCAATTCTAGTTTCCAAATCTGGAACTTGAATATCTGCGGATAATCCCCACTTGAAACGAGACAATAATCTCTGCTCCATTCCTTGCAACTCTACTGGTGGCTTATCTGATGTAAGTACCAATTGTTTTCCTGTTTGGTGTAGGTGGTTAAATATATGGAAGAAAACTTCCTGTGTTTTTTCTTTACCAGCAAAAAACTGAACGTCATCAATCATCAACACGTCAATCATTTGATAGAAGTGAATGAAATCATTTGTTGTATTGTTCTTTACAGCATCAATAAATTGATTAGTAAATTTCTCTGAAGAAACGTACAAAACTGTTTTTCCAGGGAATCTGTTTTTGATTGAAATTCCAATAGCATGTGCCAAGTGTGTTTTACCTAATCCAATACTACCATAAATCAATAGGGGGTTGAAGGCTGTGCCTCCTGGTTTTTCTGCTACTGCATATCCTGCAGAACGAGCTAATCTGTTACAGTCTCCTTCGACAAAATTCTCAAAAGAGTAATTTGGATTCAAGTTAGAATCTACATTTACTTTTCTAAGTCCAGGGATAATGAATGGATTTCTAATAGGATTAGAACTAATATCCAAAGGCATTGTCACTGCTGGGTTTTTTACAGCTCTTTTATCAGAGGTTGGAATTTTTACGGTGTAAGGACTAGACGAGCCTTGTTTGTTTTCCATAACAATGCTGTACTCTAATTTGGCATCAGGGCCAATTTCCTTGCGAATCGTTTTTTTCAACAATTCAACGTAATGTTCTTCTAACCACTCATAAAAAAACTGAGAAGGGACCTGGATGATTAGTGCGTTACCTTTCAACTTTACGGGTTGAATAGGCTCAAACCAAGTTTTATAAGCCTGCAAAGGCACGTTATCCTTAATAACTGCCAAGCAATTGCTCCAAACTTTTTCCAGGTTTTTACTCATAGTTTTAATTATTATTAAGATTTAAAAAATTCTTTCTTGTCCCAAAAGAGAGACAGATATGTCCCCCGTAAATCGGGAGTACAAATATTTACATAAAAAAGTTAAAAAAAAAGTCAAATACCCCTTGTATATTTAAAAAGTTTTACTTTCAAACTACTTTTAAATATTGGTATAATTCAAGGTTCTTAACGCAGCTTCCTCAGTATCAACTAAAACTCCGTCTTTTCTACTAAAAACAAAATCAACTCTTCCTAAACTCAAGGCAGACCATCCCGCTTGGTTTACTAACACTTTCTTACCCGATTTATTGATAAAAGTTTCAGCTTTTTCAAGAAAAGTATGCGTATGCCCACCGATTATCAAATCAATATTAGCCGTTTTGGTCGCCAAATCCTTATCACAAACCTTTGTGTTTTTATAATCATACCCCAAATGCGATAAACAAACCACAAGATTACATTTTTCATCATTTCGTAAAATATTTGAAAAATAGTTTGCTTTCTCTATTGGATCTAAATATAAAGTTTCGCCATAATTTACCTTACTCACTAAACCATCTAAAGCTACTCCAAGTCCAAAAACGCCAATTTTCAATCCTTTTTTATAAATTATTTGATATGGCTTAGTTTTTCCATACAAAATCGTGTCCTTAAAATCATAATTAGCCGTGACAAAGGGAAAGTTTGCATGCGGAAGCATTTTATCAAAGCCTTCTAACCCATTATCGAAATCATGATTCCCCATGGTAGCGCAGTCATAAGACAACTTGCTCATTAATTTAAATTCTAATTCACCACCAAATTCATTAAAATAGGGTGTTCCTTGAAAAATATCTCCTGCATCAAGTAACAAAACCTCCTCATCTACCGATCGTATCTCACTAATAATCTTTGCCACGTTGACAATACCTCCTTGTCCTGGGTATTTTTTATGATCCTTTGGAAACGATTCTATTCTACTATGCATATCATTCGTATGCAAAACTGACAATTTGATGAAATCATCCTTTCTAAAATTGACTAACGCAGGCACCCCAAAACTGCTCAAGCCAACAACTCCTGCTGTTCCAAGTCCTAGTTTTTTAATAAAGCTCCTTCTATTCTGAGACGTTAACTCTTCCATCTAATGCCGCGTTCATTTTAATTCCTTTACTGTTAAGGGTAATGATGTAGTCTAGTATAACATCTCTCAATTTAACATTCAAACTTTCCGTTTTTATGGGTTCAAGAAAAAACTTCATATCGTCCCCACCTTGAGCTAAGTAATCCGAAGTTACTACTCGATACTCTTTATCTTGATCAAACTGCATCATACCAATCATGACATCAGTGACTTCAGCATTGGTCATTCGTATACGTATTCCACTAACTGGTACTCCAGATTTCGCGCTAGTTGCGCCACTGGTCTTCTTTGCTACATGCGTTATTAACTCTGCCACCTTCTCTCCTGATAAGGTTAACACAACCAATTCATTCTCAAAAGGCATTAATTCGTAAACCATTCTCCTGGTAACTTCTCCTTTTAAAATCGGAGTTCTTAACCCTCCATTGTTCAATAAACTAAAATCAATAAATTCAGTTGTTTTTGTTCTTGATTCTGTCAATACTAAATCTGCTACAAAATTCCCAAGCACACCCTCTGGCACCCCTATTTCCATATCAACTACGGACTCATTAAGTACTTCTGACATCTTTGATTCTAACTTATTTTTATAAGGCTCAACGAATCCATACAAAGAATCTTGTGTTGAAAAGTCCCTTTGAACAACTTCATTCCTGCTATTTGATTTAATTACTTTGTATGTGTCTTTACACCCCTGCAGCAAAACTGCTGAGAAGAACATGATTGAAACTAATATATAAACAGTTGTTTTCATGATTTTGTAAAGGCTAGCAAATATAATAAAATGTACGCTACAGAAACCAAAATAAGAGTTAGATATTCCGAAACAGACAGGATGGGATACTGCTATTATGGTAATTACGCTCAATATTTTGAAGTTGCGCGTGTAGAATCATTGAGATCTTTAGGTATTAGTTATAAAGAATTAGAAGACAAAGGGATTTTACTTCCTGTTGTTGACTTTCATGTAAAATACAAAAAACCAGCACATTATGACGATGAACTTATTGTGAAATGTCAAATTAACAAGGTGCCAGGAGTCAAAATTGTTTTTGACTATACTACTTATAGAGAAGAAGAATTACTAAATACTGCTCAAACAACTTTGGTGTTTTTAGACAAAAAAAATAACAAACCTATGAGGATACCGGCAAGTATTGAAAAACAATTTAACCCCTACTTTAATTAATTGAAATGAAAACAAAACTTACTCTATCTATAATATGCCTCTTATTTTTGCTTGTTGGAAAAGCTCAAGAAAAATCATTCAAGACATTATTTGGTGAGGCAACAACTCATCTTGAAAATGAAGAATACACTTCTGCCCTTCCCATACTATTGGAAATGGAGAAAATGGAACCAAAGAACTATAATACTCTTTCTTCTATAGGTTATTGCTACTTACAGTCTACCTACGATAAAAAGAAGGCAATGGAGTATTTCGACAAAGTATTGGTGGATTACAAAAACTTAAATCCTGCCTATGAATTTGGTAATCACAAAGAGAAAAAAGGACCTGCCGAAGTTATTAGATGGGCTGGACAAGCAAACCATGCTAACTACAAGTTCGATGATGCCCTTGCTAAATACCAAGAATACAAGGAACTAATCGACCCTGACAATGTCGAGATGCTAATGGCAATTAACACTGATATCCATATTACTCGTAATGCGATTGATTACCAAAAACACCCTACTTCCATCAAAATCAACAAACTTGATGTGTTAAACACAGAATACTCGGAGTATAGACCTAAAATCAATGGTGATGAAACGCAAATGCTATTCACTTCTAGACGACCAGTAAATAGCAACGACCCAATGGACGATGAAGGACTTTATTATGAAGATATCTATGTAGCTGTCAAAAAAGATAATGAATGGCAAAAACCACAAAGAGTTGATGCAGCTATAAACTCTGATAGTCACGATGCCTGCTTGTATATCTCTCCTGATGGTCAAAGCATGATTATTTACAGAACTAGTCTTGAAAACAATAACGAGGGAGGTATTTACCAAACTCAGTTAGATGGAAGTGTTTGGTCGGAACCAACATTAATGATAGCAGAAGTAAATTCGGACTATTGGGAAACTGATGCGAACATTAGTGCAGATGGAAGTACACTTTTTTATACAAGTGATAAACCAGGTGGACAAGGAGGTAGAGATATTTGGATGATGAAAAAACTTCCTACAGGAGAATGGGCGAAGGTTCAAAACCTTGGCGCAAACATTAACACTCCTGAAGATGAAGAAGGACCTTATTTGCATCCAGATGGAAAAACACTTTACTTCTCATCTAAAGGCCATAAAACAATGGGAGGTTTTGATGTCTGTATGTCGACACTTCAGGATGACGAAACATGGTCTACACCTGTAAATCTTGGATATCCAATTAATACTCCTGGAGATGATGTGTTTTATTTCCCGACTAATGATGGAAAAAGAGCCTACTTCTCCTCTTTCAGAGAAGGTGGCCAAGGTCAACAAGATATTTACATGATAGATATTCCTTCATTTGACGTTAAGACTGTTGCTATATATAAAGGATTAGCTCAGTACTCTACTGGAGAAATCATTAATGACTTAGACATAGAAATTGCAAATGCAGCTACTAATCAGGTAATTGGAAATTACAAACCAAACACTAATAATGGAGAATTTCTATTTCTCCTTCAGCCAGGCGAAACATTCAACGTTGAATATAAATTAGCAAATCAATTTCTGTATGACACCATTGAAGTGCCATCAGAAGGAGGAACATTCAATATATTAAAAGTGATCACCCTAGAAGATGGCGTTCTAGTTCTTAAGGATGCTGAAATGGTTGATGGTAAAATTACTGTGAAAGGAGAAGAAGTTGCTACAACTACGACACCGGAAAATATTTCTGACTTATCTGACTCTTTGGTGGCCGTGAACCTCGATGAAGGTAAGAGCATAATCTTAAATGATCTGTTTTTTATCTATGATAAAGATAGGTTGATTTCGGAAAGTAAACCAGACTTGTCCAAGGTAATCACTTACATGAAAAACAACCCTGATAAAAAGGTTATACTTGAAGGGCACACGGACTTCAAAGGAGAACTAGATTACAATCAGGCTCTATCTGAAAAAAGATCAAAAAGAGTTAAAAATAAATTAATAGAAGCTGGAATCAGTTCCAGCAGAATAAGCACCAAAGGGTTTGGTGAAAACCAACCAATTGCACCAAACTCTAATCCTGACGGCTCTGACAATCCTGAAGGAAGACAAAAGAATAGACGTGTAGAAATTAAAATCGATAAGTAATCCAATCCTTATATAAATCAATCATTATGAAACATTTATTATTAATTACGCTTGCTTTTATTCTATCATCAGAAATGATAGCGCAAGACAGTTTCAAAGAGAAGTTTGAGCAAACCTTTATTCATTTAAGCAATGAAAGTTATCAAAAGGCGCTACCAATTCTATTAGAAATGGAAAAGATGGACCCAAAAAACAGTAACACCTTGTTTTCTATTGGGAATTGTTACATGCATACCATTTATAATAAGGACATGGCAATTCCTTATTTTGAGAGAATTCTAGAAAACTACAAAAACTTAACTCTTGATTATAAGGTTGGGAACCATAAGGAAAAGAAAGCGCCAATTGAAACATTTCAATTATTAGGACAAGCCTACCACTTTGATTATCAATTTGAAAAAGCATTGGAAAGATATAGTGAGTATAAAGATGTACTTGATCCTCAAAACAAAGCATTCAATAAAGCCATTGATAGAGATATTCAGATTACCAAAAACGCTATGTTGCTAGAAAGCAATCCTATTGATATGAAAATTAAGGGAATTACTAAAATCAACACGGAATATGCTGAGTATAGACCAAAGGTAACAGGGGATGAAAATAAAATGTATTTCACTTCAAGAAGAAAAAACACAGAGCATAATGCAATGGATGAAGAAGGTAAATATTACGAAGATGTTTATTACTCTTTAAGAAAATTCGGAGAGTGGCAAGAACCTGTATTACTGGATGAAACTATTAATACACCTAGTCATGATGCTTGTCTATACACATCGCCAGATGGTCAATATATGTTAATATTTAGAGCAAGTGCAGCGACTCTAACTGAGGGTGGGATTTACGAAACTACATTAAATGGTGAGACATGGTCTGAACCTACCTTAGTTCAGGCTGATATCAATTCTAATTATTGGGAAACAGATGTAAGTGTTAGTGC
>CAJYBK010000012.1 GCA_913064955.1 uncultured Flavobacteriales bacterium | reverse complement strand
TAAACCGGAAAAGGCTGATTTTCATGAAATTGAGAAAGAATTTTTTTCCCAGAAAAATCACATTTACGCCAATAAAGTCGTCTAGTGTTTCTCTCCTGGAAACGCCTCAATAGTCTACACTTAGGACAATTAAGAGGCTCCGGCACGTCTATCATTCCATAAAAAGCCCGATCTTTATCGGTTACTTCAAACTGGGTTGAGCACTGTTTACACTGCTTATTCATAAAAAAAGCTTGAGGCGACTATTGTACTATCCTCAGCTTAAGACCACAAATTGTAAATTTAGATCAACGGCTCCTCAAACTCCTTCTCATACTCCGGCGCTACATTACCCTCGTCAAACTCACCGGCCTCATCCCATTTGCTTAGCAATTTCTCCACTTCCTCCCTTGGGCTACAATACATTTCCCGGGTGTTTTGAAGAATCTCCTTAGCAAAATGATCTTCAACTTTTGGCACATTGTCCAAAGGCAAAGTAGTTACTCTAAACATTTCACCTACTCCTTCGGCATCACTTCCAGTGATAATTGGAGTATGTAAATAATAGAACCCATTGTCATTAAAATACTTGTGGATGGCAAAAGCCATAGCATGTCTGATTCTAAAAACAGCGCTAAAAGTTTGCGTTCTGAATCTTAGGTGTGCTTGCTCTCTCAACAACTCCAAACTATGTCTTTTGGGTTGAAGAATGGTTTTAGCTACTTCATCTGGATTAGCAGTTCCCAATATTTCAATGTGCTTTGCTGCAACCTCAACAGATTGTCCAGCGCCTTGAGATTCTATCAAATCTCCTGTAACTGCGATGGCAGAACCAACAGTGATTTGAGAAACGATAGCTTCATCAAAATTTTCAAAATCAACAACACCTTGCAAATTGGCCAAACTTGACCCATCATTTAGTGCAACAAACCTTTTACTTCTAAATGCTCTTACCCATCCCTTTACTACAATCTCCTTACCAGGAGATGCCTGCAGCGCTTCCTTAATTTTTGTACGTGTCATCGTTGTTTTTTAATTTCTATACAAAAAAACGAAGTTTTGGGGATAATTGGAAGTATAATGTTGGAATATTTAAAAAGAGTCAGTTCCTAGTCCCTTTGGATTTATTATTTTTAACCAAAATTTACTAAAAATGAGAAACTTTATTCTACTTCTATTTGCTTTCGTTTCTGCTTCAATAAGTGCTCAAACAATCACACACTCTTTTAGTTCTGGTTCCTATTATTCTTATTCGCAAGTTGAATATACTTATGGCCCATACTATTTTAACGAGTCTATGAGTTTAGTCAAAGGCATCTTGCAGGATAAAAAACAAAAGGAGCTTAAGGCTGAATACAAGTTAGTAATGCAGCAAAAAACAAAAGAATATAGAGATTATTATAATTCTTCGGAATCCTATCCTGAAAGTATTATTGACGTATGTCACAATGTAATCATTTTACGCGGTGACAGTATGATGGACGAAAGAAAAGTTTATGTAAAAAACAACAAGATCCAGCAAGTAGTATGGGGCAATTGAATGCCTGAAGAAATAACATTTTCAGGTGTTATAAAAGATGGAAAAAGTGCCATTAGTTTTAAAAATTCTTCAGAAAATTTAAGTGGATTGATAGATGTTTATTTCTTCAACTCAATTGCTGACCCTAGTTCGACTACAGAAACTCCTCTTACTCCTGCTAAATTAGTTTTTTGGACCACAAAAGGATCATATAACAAAATGTATGTAAGCGTACAGGATAATGCTTTTGGCCCATTTATTAGAAAGCACAAATCAAAAGATGTAATTGACGAAAATGATGTTCAAGAGATGATTGTTTACGTAAAGCCGGGAATAATTGACTATGGTAAAGGCTCTAAGTATACCGGAAGAATAAACGGTAAAGCTGGTAGGGTAAATGCAGAAGGTGGTAAAACCTACGTTCTTAGGATAAAATAGTTTTTTACTTAAACCAGATACTTTGTGGAATTATTCCAACTGTAAATGTATCTATAGGCTGAAAAATCGAATCATAGCGATACACCTTGCCTTGTTGAACATAATCTACTGCATCAGTAATATAAATGTCATTATTATTGGGGTCTATGTTCATACCATAAAATATGGAGCCATTTGTTAGGACCTGCTTACTAAAAGGAATTGCGTTGTCGCTAATATGTAACTTCTGTAAACCATCATTCAAGAAGTAAAGGTTTTCTTTCTTCTCATCTATTTTCAAGTTAGTTGGAGATTCTGCTATCGAGTTAAAAGTAATAGTCTGCTCAATTTGTGAATTACTAGGGTTATATTTTTTTAAGGTTGCTAATTCGTTGTTTATTCCTCCTGTAGACAAAATCCATATCTTATTATTTTTATCGAGAACTATGCCAGACTGTGCTTTACCTACAATTATAGTGTCCTCAATTACATCGGTTATCGTATTAACTTTAAAGACCCAATTAGTGTCTGGCGCAGTCGCATATAAGTAATCTTCATGCACTAACAGATGTTCCGTCCACCTCTGCGTGGCAATGCTCCCTGTGATTGTTTTAGAAGTAAGATCTACTATTTGAATGGCATCAGCATATAAATCTGACACATACATCTTACTCCCAACAGACTCCATAAACCTTGGACTGATTAAACCTGTTATCTCTCCCAAAAAAGCATAATTTGCAGTGTCTATGACAACTATTTTCCCTGAATTATTCATACACAAATAAAGTGATCCATCTATTTCTTTGATGTCCTGCAATACATCTCCTAAGCCAAAACCATTGACGTTTTGAAACACCTGATTACTAACATTTCCCGTTATCGGGGAATAACTACTTAATGAAGCATTTCCCCATCCATAATTACCTTCACACCCAATGAGCACATCTTTAGTTGTAGGGTTTATTTCCTCTTCACAAGTGGGGCATTGAGGTCCAATTTCTTGTTTTTTGCAAGAAGATAAAAATAGTAAAGTGACAATAAGCGGTATGAAAATGAGATGAGGATGCAGTGACACACCCCTCATTCCCCTCTTGAAAGGGGAGGTTTTATTGTTATATGTCGTTTCTAATTTACTCATTCTCCAAACTTCATTACAAACCCCAGCATAAAATATCTACCTGGTAACGGTTGATTCCCAACAGTCTGGTATTCTTCTCCGTACAAATTCTGTACACTCAATTTCACTTCAAGATTTCCTTCTTTTTCTTTACCTTCTAACAAATATTTCCCCTCTAAACTAGCGGGCATACTAAAAGGCAGGTAGGTTGTGTTGGTAGCGTCTAAAAAAAGTTTGCTAGTATAATTTTGAGTATACCTTAGCGTCCATTTCTTACTGTAAAATATCAAATCTAAATTAGCAATATGCTTAGGCGAATAAATTAAATATTTACCCACAGATTCGTCATTTTCAAAATGACTTTTTACAGATTTTACGTCTAAGTACTGATAATTACCTGACGCAATAACTGAAAAATTTTGCTGTCTTCTGATGTAATATTTTAAGTTTAAGCTCAGCCCCTTCTTACTTACATTCTTTACATTTTGAGGACGCCAAACTCCATCAGAAGATGGTATCCATTGAATCCAATTATCCACTTGACTTTGAAAATAGGAAATAGTATAATCAAATGAGTTACTATAAGCAGACTCCTTAAATCCGAACTCTATTTGCTTAGCAATTTCTGCCTCTAATTCTTGATTACCTGCTCCGCTCCAGTATAAGTCATTCAAAGTAGGCTGATGAGCATTTACTCCACCATTAATAAACAAAGAATGATCTCCAAAATATTCCCAATCCATTCCTAAAGTAGGAATGAGCATGGCATTTTCAAAATCATAGATTTCTTCTCTTACAGATCCAATCAATGAAATGCTATTCCATTTTTTCTCTAAATCAACATATCCAGAAAGTCTGTTTTGAAACTTAACTTCTTCAAACCCATCAGACTTCGCTATATATTGATAACCTACTAATTGCGTCCTTAAAACCCAGTTCTTTTTTAACTCCCATCTGGTATGATACTGACCAGAAAGCACATCTGTGTTAAATGAAGAACTTACTTTACTAGAAAGATTCTCAAAATTTAAGAAGTCATGCACCACTCCAAACTTTACCTGATGATCAATGGCAACCTTATTCTCCGTTCTATGATTCCATTCTATCATTGACTTTACACTTTTATCTTCTTGTCTCTGATCTTGTACACTCACGCCAATTGCGACAGGAATCTCCCTTTTCGCTTCAACATAATTGAACCTAAAGTTAATCGATCCTTTCTTTGTTTTTACACCCATCAAGTGCTGAGCTCCATGGAGTTGAGTCGCTGCATTCTCTCTTTCCACCTTAGGATTACCTGATTGGGAATAGTCATTAAATTTAAAGTTGTTTTTAGCCAATTGACGCAGAAAAGTAGTTTTAAAATACAATTTAGCACTGCCATAACCTACCTTAAAAACGGTGTTGTCTATTCCAAAATTACCCCATTCTTTTTTATACGAAAATTCATGGTTTGGATAGAAGGAAATATGATTCTTTAAACCAAGACTACCTCCTATCCCACCATTGCCATCAAAAGAAGCGGTTGCTCCAGCATTTAAAGTTACTGATTCTAAAAATTCAGACGGAATTAATGACAAGTCTGTTTGACCAAGGGTCGGAGAATTAATGGCTATACCATTCCAAAACACTTGTGTATGATTAGGACCACCCCCTCTTATAGACAAACTTGAGATTCCTCCCATGCCATAAGTTTTTACAAATGTTGGCGTTAACTGCTGCAACAATTGTCCAAGATCCTGGCCTTTAATTGTTTGGACCGGCATCTTTTCAATAGTTACTTTACTAAAGGAGGAAGCAACTTCCTGCACATCCACATGCTTTGTAAATTCTTGAAGCGTATCCTCTTGAGATGAAGCAAATACAGATTGTAAAAATAGAACTAGTATGAATGATGCTCTTGTCAATTAATAATCAATTTTTGCATGTGACCTAACACTGAAACAAAATAGACGCCTTTAGGGAAATCAGCCAGATCAACAACCACCCTGTCTACAAAATCGGTCGAAAAAACTATTTGCCCGCTTACACTATATAAGATAAGTTCAACATTTCCTGGATAGACAACATTCAACAGTATTGAAGCCGGATTAGGATAAATTTTAAACGTAATTTCATTTTCTTCAATAGAAAGCGGCTTTTCATTAATGACCCCTATTGCATCCAAATCAAATCCACCGCTAGCAAAATCAGTTGGATAAGGGTCGTTTATTTTATTGCCAAATGCGTCAAATGTGGCAAATGACTCTGCTATGGAGCCAATCACGTCAATCACTCTTACATGAGTAATATTTTGAACATCTAAAAAAGTGATGCCATCAAGTTCATTCAAGTCAAAAGGAGTTCCATATTGCGCCCGATACTTACCTGCTAAATTATTAATCTCTGTAGGGTCAGTTAAGCCAAATGCATCCACTTGTGAGTTTGTTTGGACTTCGGATGTTGCGTCAAAACGGACATAATTAGCACCATCAGAACTCACTTCCACAAAAGCCAACTCCAAAAAGTCATTCGAAAAACTATTTTCAAAAACTGCGAAATCATACCCAGGACCATCGAAAAGAGGTTGGTCAAATGTAAGAGTCGCTACTCCTCCATCTCCCAAACTTACTACTCCATTCACGCCACTTTTATCTGTAGCCATGTAGTCATCACCTGCCGTAACCAAAGGTGAGCCAATGACCGCAATGTCTTGAGGTCCTCTTTGAGTGATGCAACTAGATGCCCAAGCGACAAAAACATTACTGTCTTTATGAATTGCATTGGAACCAACCATGTCCGCATTAGGATGAAAAGATCCTTGACCAATAATGGTAAGAGAACTCAAGAAGAAAGTTATGACATAAAAATGCTTGTGCATGTTACAGTTTTTGAAATTTCTTCGTTGTTATACCATTACTTGATACCACACTTATTTGGTATAGACCAGCGCTTAAATCAGTTAAATCTATAGTAGATTCTAAATCATTTACCATTATGTCTTTAACAACTTGACCACTCATGTTAGTTATCCATAATTGTTCCGCAGACTCCGATACATTTACAAATAAAATGTCATGAGCAGGATTAGGATAGACATTAAAAGTAAATTCTTCCATTTCGGTTACACCTATAGCGGAACTATGTGTTACTTTATCAACTGCAAAGAAAGCAGGCGTATTCATATAACCTCCAGAATTATCCGATGAACTTAATTTGAAATCAATATAAAGCGCATAATCAATTGCTGATAAATCCACAGTTGTCCAATCTTTAAGAATATAATCTTGTGCGTTATTGGAGAATCTGTAATCCGCTAAATAAAACTCTATTGAGTCAATTGGCTGGTCACCAGCATCATATCCAACGATGGTCAATAAGAACCAGTCCGGATCATCACCAGTTGTTCCGCCAAACTTTTTGGCAAAACTATCCCCATTTAACATGGAAGAAGCGGCATAGTTATTATTAGTAAGTTGTAGTGTTTGAAAAGAAACCATTGCATTTGACTTCATGATTCGCGATCCATTTTGGCCAATCACGTAATTAGCAGATGCATCTCCACCACCAGCATAAGAACTAAATAAACCAGCATATCCGACCAAATTATCAGGGGTTTCATTGGTAAAAGCCCACCCCTTGGACCAATAACCAGAAGAAACTCCCCATGTCGTATCATAAATAGAATTGAACATTAATAACCCTTCTGAATAGTACGTTTCAAATTCTCCCAGTCCATTGGAAGTACCAGACATATCCGAACCATCAAAGTAAGTTTCTGAACCACTTAGATTAAAGTCCTCAAAATCGATTGTAGTTTGACAAAATGTATTGCCAGAAATTAATGCGAAAATCGCAAAGTAAAGTTTTTTCATCCTTTTAAATTTTTCGTTGGTAAACCACTATTTTAAAGTTCAACAACAGGTTAATTAAAAGAATAAAATCAATGTGAAAAAAATACCATCACCAAATAGTATAAAGTCAACACTGCTTTTATCCCGAAAGCTTGTTCTAAAATGCAAAGCATAACTTCACATTTATTTTGCAAATTGGCAGGTCTTCTGACTTACTTCATACAATCTGCGCCTTCCCATTCCCTTTTTTTTAATGAACAGTGACTTTGTGCAAATTGCTTTAAAAGCTTACAGCTACGGGTATAGTTCTTGAATTTCACAAGATTCCCTTTCAATGTTAGCATAAACTAACAACCGAAATGCAAGGCAAATGTAATTACATAAAACAAAAAGTCCCGCACTAGGCAGGACTTTTTTGTATTATATTTTAACAAGTGATTTAAATTACATAGCTGCTTTTGCTAATTTTAAATCAATTTCAACAACAATTTTTGGATCCGGAGAGTTTCCTTTTTCTTCTTCAGGAGCTTGCTCTGACATCAATAAAAACGGCATTGAAAATCCTAACATATCAACTGTAGTTGAACCAACAATAGAAACTTCAGTATCAGTAACCGAAAGTTCTCCTTCTATAGTAACTGGCTGAGAAACACCAATTACGGTCAAATCTCCCATTACCTTTCCAGCTTCAGTTCCTGTAATTTTGAATGTAGCACTTGGGAAAAGTACGGTATTAAAAAATGTTGAATCTTGTAAGTGACCTTCTAACATTTTAGTGTAATCAGTATCACCATTTTCGTCAAGACTAACGATGTTAAACGTAAATTCACCACCAATAACAGCGTTGTTATCGACAACTACGTTACCAGATGTAGGAACAGTTCCAACGTGCACATAGTCTGCATCAGCATAATGCTTCGCCTTCCATACAACTGAAGCACCTTCAGCAGTGTTGTAAGTTCCAGAAATAGCTACTTCTTCAACTGTTTCTGTTTCGTGACCTTCACCTTCTTTGGTTTCAGTGTCTTCTGCACCACCACAACTAACCATTGTTAAAGCAGTGAATGCGAAAATAGAGTAAATTAATTTTTTCATTTTTTTTATATTATTTGATGCAAATCTACAAAAGATTTTTGTTCTGCAAATGTTTTTTTAAGATTTTATTGTTTTGTAATTAATCCCCGTGTAAAATACCTTAAGAAAACCCTATCAAGATGATAATTAATTGAACTAATTTATAATTAAAAATAACGACTAAAAAGATAGCACCTTATCCACCATGTCTGCGCTTCCGGTGATAAAAGGAACTCTTTGGTGTAATTCCGTTGGCATGATATCCATAATTCTTTGAGCCCCATTTGAAGCCTTTCCTCCAGCCTGCTCTGCTATAAAAGCAAATGGGTTACATTCATACAACAACCTTAACTTCCCATTTGGTGCCGTTTCTGTTTCCGAATAAATATATACTCCACCTTTAATCAAGTTCCTGTGGAAATCAGCCACCAATGAGCCAATATACCTGCCTGAGTAAGGCCTATTTGTTGCCTCATCTGACTCTTGGCAATACGATACATAATCTTGAATTCGTTTAGGCGAAATCTTTATGTTTCCTTCGTTAATACTATACACCCTTCCCATTTTTGGGATTTGCATATTCGGATGAGAAAGGAAAAACACACCAATACCAGGGTCATAAGTAAATCCATTTACGCCATTACCAGTAGTATACACTAACATTGTAGAAGAGCCATACACAACATACCCTGCAGCCACCTGTTCGTTACCTTTTTGAAGAAAATCTTCTAATTGTACCGGTGTTCCAACTGGGGTTTTTCTTTTATAAACACTAAATATTGGACCAATCGACACGTTTACATCAATATTAGAAGACCCATCCAAAGGGTCAATCATTACCACATATTTAGCCGTTGAATTATTATGATCAAACGCCACAAAGTCATCATTCTCCTCTGATGCAATTCCACATATCACACCTCTAGCTTCTAATGATTTTATAAATTGGTCATCAGCAAAAACATCTAATTTTTGTTGTTGTTCTCCTTGAATATTTTCACTTCCTGCAGCTCCAAGAATATGTTTTGCTAAACCAGCTTTATTGATTTGTTGGTTTACAATTTTTGCAGCTAATCTAATTGCACTTAAGATTCTTGATAACTCTCCTGAAGAACCAGGAAAATCTGCTTGTTTTGATAAAATAAACTCGCCTAAAGTTGTAATATTCATGTTTTAAAAGCCTTATGGTTAATAAATAGGCTGTAAATATCGTAGTTTTAAGGAGAATAATAATGATTTTTGAAAAGTAATATTCTAGTAAATAAATTATGACTACTTCTATTAGACGAGCAATTAAAGAAGACATGGACGCAGTTCTTTGTCTAATTAACGAACTTGCAGCATATGAAAATGCACCAAATGAAGTGATAATTACTTTGGATCAACTAATAGAAGACGGATTTTCAACCAATAAAGTTTTTGATTGCATTGTAGCAGAAAATAATAACAAAGAAATTGTAGGTATGGCGCTATTCTATACTGGATATTCCACATGGAAAGGTAGAACACTTTACTTGGAAGACTTCTTAGTTAAAGAACCTTACCGCCAACATGGTATTGGACAACAAATTTTTGATGCCGTCATTGCAGAAGCAAAAAGAAGAAAGGTGAATAGAATGGACTGGCAAGTTTTGGATTGGAATGAGCCTGCTATTAAGTTCTATCAAAAAAACAATGCAATTTTAGATGAAGAATGGACAAATGGAAGGTTGTTCTTTAATATATAGGTAAAATGAAGGTATTTAAATTTGGCGGTGCATCCGTTAAAAATGCAGAATCGGTTAGAAATGTGGCTAAAATCATACAGTTGTACAAAGACGACTTAATGATAGTCATTTCAGCTATGGGCAAAATGACCAATGCACTAGAGAACTTGGTCAACTCCTATTATAAAAAAGAAGATTGGAGACCTATCTTTGAGGAAATCACAAGTTATCATAATGCCATTATTAATGACTTGAATTTACATGAAGATGAAAGTTTTTCAAAAATTTACCTCAAGATTCTTTCTCAATTAGAACTTAAACTATCCTCTGATAGCACCGCTAATTATGATTATGAATATGATCAAATAGTTTCGTTTGGCGAGATTTTATCCACTACGATAGTTTCTGGATATCTCAATTCAGAATTAATTGAAAATGAATGGTTGGATGCAAGAAAATTGATTAGGACCAACGCCACATTTCGCGAAGGGAAAATCGATTGGGAATTGACTCAAGCTTTATTTGCAGCTAAAACAGGTGTTTTATATCAAGATAATAGTAAACGAAATATTTGTATTATACAAGGGTTTTTAGGTCATACGGATACGGGCCAAACCACTACACTAGGCAGAGAAGGCTCTGATTTCACTGCTGCCATTGCTGCATGGTGCCTCAATGCAGAAGATGTGACAATTTGGAAAGATGTACCCGGCATGCTTAACGCAGACCCTAAGTATTTCAATAATACAGAGCGATTGGCAAAAATATCATTTAGAGAAGCCATTGAGTTGAGTTATTATGGCGCTTCCGTTATACACCCCAAAACGATAAAACCACTTCAGAACAAAGATGTTCCGTTGTATGTTAAATCGTTCATCCATCCAACTTCTGAAGGAACCACAATTCAATCAGATGCAAAATATGACAGTTTGGTTCCTTCATATATTTTTAAAGACAACCAAAAATTAATCACTATCTCTCCAAGAGACTTCTCATTTATCATTGAAGAAAACATGAGAGATATTTTTGAAGCACTAAGTAACTGTAAAATTAGAGTGAACATGATGCAAAATTCCGCAATTAGTTTTTCGATTTGCGTAGATGATGACGAACAAAAAGTAGCCAACTTAATAAAATGTCTAGAAGTGGAATATCAAATAAAATATAATGCCGGATTAAATTTGATGACAGTAAGACACTATAATGAAACAATACTTGGTCAATTAACTCAAAACAAAGAGGTTCTCTTAGAGCAGAGAAGCAGACATACGACACGTTTTGTATTGCGAGATATTTCCCAATAAAAAAAAGTCAATGAACTAATTTTTATATATTTGCTCAAGTAAAACGATTGAAACTATAAAACAATGAAAAAATATATTCTTCCAATATTCTTAAGCGGAGCTGTAATGCTTAACTCATGCGGTGGTGACACACCTGAAGATTCGGACTCAAATGGCGGTGGAGATTCTACACAAGTTGAAAGTTCAGAAGTTAACCTTACAGGATTAAGAGAGTTTGACATGTCCGAGTATGACTTAAATGTTATCATTTATGTTCCTGAGAAATACTACACTGATCAGGAGTTGCAAGTTGAAAAATTTGTTCAACCTACAATTAAGCATAATGATGGTGAAGCGCTTTGGGACATCACAATGACCGGAGAAAAACATTTCCATATGGTAATTGAAGATTGGGGAGACATTAAACAAACTGTAGCAGATGAAAAAATGGTACACACTGACCAGTCGGATATTTATGATTTTGTTTACGAAATGGAAGGTGAAAACTACATGCTTTTTGTAAGGAAATTAAAATCTGAAAACACAACGAATGAAACGGATGTTTCTCAGTTACCAATGCATCACTTTTACGCTGTGAAAGAAATTGATGGTTACTACATCACAGCAAGATCTTTTTCAATGCAAGACTTTCACCAAGTTTCTGCAAAAAAGATGTTGAACTGTGCAAGAGGAATGAAATCGTCTAAATAATACTTAACAACAATTTTCGAAAGCCTTTCTAACATTTTAGGGAGGCTTTTTTTATTTCTACTTGGCTGTACTTTGCTAAGTTGATTAATTAATATCTTTGCTTTCAATGAAGGAATTCCTAAAAATATTAGTCCTAGTAAAAGGGTACGGAAAGTATGCTGTAATTAATGTTGTGTTCAACATTTTTGCCATTATTTTCTCTGCTTTTTCTCTGGTAATGCTAATGCCAATCATGGAAATCCTTTTCAGCCCTGATAAGGAACAAATTCAAAAAGTATTGGCGAATCCGCCTCAAGACTCTTGGTCAATAACCGAAAGTGCCAATTATTATTTTGCTGCACAAGTTGATGAACATGGGCCTGGTCAAGTTTTGTTAATAGTTTGTTTGTTGGTGGTTTTGGCTACACTCCTTAAAAACCTTTGCACCTATTTGGCATTGTACTTTATAGCAATCATAAGGAACGGTGTAATCAGAGACTACAGGAACACTATGTATGACAAAATAATCGCTTTGCCTTTGTCTTACTATTCTGAGGAAAAAAAAGGAAACATCATTTCCAAAATGACCAATGACTTGAAAGAAGTGGAGTGGTCTGTTTTAAGATCGCTTGAAGCAACATTCAGGGACCCTTTGCAGATTATAGCATTCTTTACCATGTTGGTAATTATGAGTGGTAAGTTGACTCTTTTTCTTATCATATTCTTTCCATTAGCAGGCTTTTTAATTGGTATGATTGGCAAAAGCCTTAGGCGAAGTGCTAAAAAAGGACAAGGTAAATTGGGGGACTTAATCTCACACCTAGAAGAGACTTTGGGGGGATTAAGGATTATCAAAGGGTTTAATGCAGAAAAGAAATCCAAAGAGAAATTCAGCAATCTCAACGAAGAATACAACAACATCATGGTAAAGATGTACCGAAAAGGTGATTTAGCCTCACCCACAAGTGAGTTTTTAGGAGTAGCATTAATCGCTAGTGTACTGTGGTTTGGCGGACAGTTAGTTTTTTCCGGAGAAATTATTGGCTCCTTTTTCATTGTTTATATAGCCACTTTGTCTCAATTAATTGCACCCTTTAAATCTATCACTACTGCCTATAGTAATGCACAAAGAGGATTAGCAGCAATCGAACGAATCAAAGAAGTAACAGAAGCAGAAGAAACAATTTCTGACAAGGAAGGAGCAGTTGAATTGTTAGATTTTCAAAATGAAGTTGCCTATAACAACATCAGTTTTAAATACAACAATGATTATGTAATAAAGAATGTTTCATTAAAAGTCAAAAAAGGTCAATCAATTGCCTTGGTGGGACAATCTGGAAGCGGTAAGTCCACTATGGCAGATTTACTTCCTAGGTTTTATGACATTGAAGAGGGAAGTATCACTATTGACGGCCATGACTTAAAAGACATAACAGTTCATAGTTTAAGAGATAAATTAGGTATCGTAACACAGCAATCTATTTTATTCAACGACACGGTATATAACAATATTGCTTTTGGTGTGGAAGCTACAACTATGGAGGATGTGGTGGCTGCAGCGAAAATTGCTAATGCACATGAGTTTATCGAACAAATGGAAAATGGCTATCAAACCAACATTGGCGACAGCGGTGGAAAATTATCCGGTGGACAGAGACAAAGATTAAGTATTGCTCGTGCTGTTCTCAAGAACCCCCCTATTCTAATATTAGATGAGGCAACTTCTGCATTGGATACCGAAAGTGAAAAATTAGTTCAAGACGCATTGAATAAATTAATGAAAAACAGAACTAGCCTTGTAATTGCTCACAGACTTAGCACTATACAGCATGCAGACTTAATCGTGGTGATGCAAGATGGTGAAATTATTGAGCAAGGCAGTCATCAAGAATTGTTGGATAAGAAAGGATCTTATTATAAACTAACAGAAATGCAGTCCTTCCAATAATGGGAAATTCAGAATGGACTATGGAAAACTTGTTTTCTTGCATGTTTTGTTGTGAAAGAATTTAATGTTCTTTGCTTTGAGAAAAAATCGTTAACCCTAAAAATTATTATAAAATGAGGATTATAGTGCCAATGGCCGGAAGAGGATCAAGATTAAGACCTCATACTCTTACCATACCAAAACCATTAATACCTGTTGCAGGAAAACCAATTGTTCAAAGATTGGTAGAAGATATTACAAAAGTTTGTGGTGAACCTGTAGAAGAAATAGCGTTTATCATTGGAGATTTTGGTGAGCAAGTTGAAAAAGACCTTGTTTCTGTCGCAGAAGGGCTGGGAGCAAAGGGAAGTATTTACCACCAAGAAGAAGCGTTGGGGACTGCCCATGCAATTTTATGTGCGCAAAACTCTTTAGAAGGCAAAGTGGTTGTTGCATTTGCTGACACTTTATTCAAAGCTGATTTCACTTTAGACAGTGATGCGGATGGAATTATATGGGTAAATCAAATTGACGACCCTAGTGCATTTGGAGTAGTAAAATTAGATGACAATAATACGATTACTGATTTTGTGGAAAAACCACAAACTTATGTTTCTGACTTAGCCATAATTGGCATCTACTTTTTCAAAGATGGGGCAAATCTTAAATCTGAATTGCAATATTTGATTGATAATAACATCAAAGATAAAGGAGAATACCAGTTAACTAACGCTTTGGAAAACATGAAGAACAAAGGCGTTAAGTTCAAAACTGGCAAAGTAATTGAATGGTTAGACTGTGGTAACAAAAACGCAACGGTGAACAGTAACCAAAGAGTCTTAGAGTTTGAAAAAGATCAAAACACAATTGATGCAAGTGCAGAAGTTACTAATAGTATAATTATTCCTCCTTGCAGAGTTTTAAAAGGTGCAAAGATCAAAAATTCTGTTATTGGGCCACATGTAACTGTTGGGCACTCTACAGTTATTGTGGATAGCATCATTAAGAATAGTATTATTCAAAATGAATCTAAGGTTACAGGAGTGAATTGTGAGAATAGTATGATAGGAAATAAAGTAAAATATAAAGTTTCAGCTAAGGACTTGAGTGTTGGTGACTTCAACGAAATAAAAGAATAGTGTTCAAAAAAGTAATTCATATCGTTTTTATCTTAATGCTTTTGGTTGGTTGTAAAACCAAGCAAGGAGCATCAGGTGCTAAAAGCCAAAACGGCAACGGTGCGAAGAAAGATAAAATGATTAAGGAATTGCTTATCAAAGGTGCTACTGAAAAGGTGCTGGGAAATAATGATGAAGCCCTTGTTTATTTTCAAAATATCATTGAACTTGATGACAAGGTAGCAGTAGCTCATTTTGAACTTTCTGAAATTTACGAGAAGAAAAGAGATGCGGCTCAAGCCGTTTTTCATGCTAAAAAAGCGGTTGACTTTAGTCCAGAGAACGAATGGTACTTGCTCAATCTTGCGGAAACATATAAAAAGACCAATCAGCTAGAACTAGCAGAAGAAAACTACCTTAAACTCAATGATCAGTTTCCTGGAAACTCTTCCTATTTGTTTAGTTTAGCAGAGATTTATCTGTACCAAGGTCAACTTGAAAAGTCTCTCCCATTGTACAACGAAATTGAAGTGCAAATGGGAATTTCTGAAGAGTTAATCCTTCATAAAAACAAAATTTACCTCGAGTTAAACCAGATAGACAATGCCATTGCAGAAATGCAAAAACTAATTGATAACAACCCTAGAGAAGTTAGATATTATGGTATAATGGCCGAAATTTATGAAAACACAGGGAATAATGAACTAGCACTAGAAAACTACAATAAGATTTTAGAAATAGAACCAAGTAATGGTTTTGTTCACTTGTCTTTATATGAGTTTTACAAATACAGAGGACAAAAGGACAAAGCAAATGAAGAATTAAATCTAGCGTTTAATAGCCCTAAAATACCAGTAGTCAATAAAGTTGAAATCCTAAGTGAATTCTTCATTAATTCTGAAAGAAACGAAGACTTGAAAAAGCAGGCTTATGGACTTCTAGAAACTACAATTAAAGTTCACCCTAGCGAAAGTCAAGGCTATGCAGTATATGTTGACTATTTAGACAGAGACGGAAAAACGGAAGATGCTATTGCCATGCTTCAAAAAGCCGTTGAATTAGATCCTGCCAACTTTAATCTTACTTATCAATTCATGATGTTGCTTACGGTAAATGAAAAGTATGACATGCTTGCTGATGAAAGTTTGAAAGCAATGGAACTCTATCCTACTCAAAGCACATTTTATTATTTTAATGGCATTGCTAACATTCAATTAAAAGAATATGAAAAAGCGATTGAATCGCTGGAATTAGGAAAAGATTTAACCATCGACAACCCTGACTTAAAAGGAGAATTTTGTCAGTATTTGGGTGATGCTAATCATGCAATAAAACGATTTAAAGAATCAGACCAAAGTTATGACCAAGCATTAGATATCAATCCCAATAATGTTTATGTGCTTAATAACTACAGTTATTACCTTTCATTAAGAAAAGAAAAGCTCACTCTAGCGGAATCAATGTCTTACAAAGCCAATCAATTGAGCCCAAACAATGCAACTTACATGGATACACATGGCTGGGTATTATACCAAGCCGGCAAATATATTGATGCAGAAATTTGGCTTCAAAAAGCCTTAGACAATGGAGGAACAGGAAGCGGAGAAGTTTTGGAACACTATGGTGATGCGCTTTTCAAATTAGGAAAAAAAGAAAAAGCACTTCAATATTGGAAAAAAGCAGCTGAAAAAAGTGATGCTTCAGATTTGATTCAAGAGAAAATAACCAAACAAGATTTAATTGAGTAATCCTTTTAAAATATCTATTTGGCTTGTCACTATCTTTTTGCTATTGTCTAGTTGCAAGGCTAAAAAGTCTGTAGATGATAATATCAAGTTAAAGCATAAATCAAGTAAGGAATTAGTTGAGTTATTAACTAAATCGAGACTTAAAGGTGATTGGATTTCTACCAAAGGTAATGTCAACTTAATAATGCAAGGAGAAGACAATAGCCTCCGGTTCAACTTGAGAATGCGTATTGATAGCGCTACCTGGGTTTCCATGTCAAAAGCATCTGTTCCAGTGGGAACAGCATTAATATCTTCTGACAGTGTGAAGTTTCTTAACAAACTAAAAAAAACCTATTTCTTAGAAAATTTTGAAGTGATTAATACGCTCTTAAACACTGAAGTTGACTATGAATTATTGCAGGATTTCTTTCTAGGAAACCCAGTTGCATTTGACAACGAGGAAGACTACAACGTCAAAATTGAAGATAACAGATATTTGATTAGTTCAGAAAAGTCAAAGAAAATCGAAAAACTCATTCGAAAAGGCAAAATTAAAGACGAGCCAATTTTGTATCGATGTTGGATTGAACCAGTTCATTATAAATGTGAAAAAGTGGTAATCAATCTACTCACACAAGAAACGACTTTAGAAGTGCAGTATGCTGACTGGGAAGATATAGGAGGGCAAATGTTCCCAATGACATCATCGCTGCTACTCACGGCACCAACAGATACGATAAGTATTTCAATGGACTATTCAAGGGTTGAATTGAATGAGCCTAACTCCATGCCTTTTAACATTCCTAACAGTTATGATGCAATAGAACTGAAGAATGATGAAGAATAAACACATATGATTTGTCATCGCATTTAGATTGACGAGCGCAGTATGTTTTGGTCAATCCAAACAAGACAAAAACAAACTAAAAAAAGAGGAAAAGGCCCTTCAAAAAAAAATTGAAAACACTAAAAACCTTATTAAACTCACAAGAAACTCGGAGCAATTAACCATTGCCGAATTAGCCATTTTAAATCATCAAATTGCCTATCGAGAAGAGTTGGTTTCCAACATTAATTATCAAATGAGAAAAATTAATGATGAAATCTCGGAGATGGAGCTGCAAAAGATTCAGTTAGAAAACAATATCAAGATTTTAAAGGACGAATATGCCAAAATGATTCAATATGCCTATAAAAATAGGAATGACGAATTCAACTTATTCTATGTTTTTTCTTCTGAGAGTTATTCTGAAGCCTATAGAAGAATGAACTACATAGACCAATATGCTGCATATAGGATGAACCAGGTCAACAAAATTAGAGAGACGAAAAGTTTGTTGGACAGTAATTTGGTTTTGTTGCAAAATGCCAAAAACGAAAAACAAGTAGTGGCGCAAGCACAGGAACAAGAAAAATCTAATTTCCTTAAGGATAAGGATGCCCAACAAACTGCATTATTAAAATTAAAGCAAAACGAATCCAACTTGCAGCAAGAGTTAATAGCACAAGAGAAGAAAAAGAAAGAGATTCAAAAGAAAATTAACGCTGCGATACAAGCAGAAATTGCTGCTGCAGCCGCTGCGAGTAAAAACAAAGGTTTTACGATGACTCCAGAAGCCACAACATTAGCAAAATCTTTTACCACCAATAAGGGAAAACTACCATGGCCTGTAGAAAAAGGTGCTATTACTAGTAAGTATGGCACACACGCTCATGAAACTTTAGTTGGCATTAAAACGGAAAACAAAGGGATAGACATTACCACAGAAAAGGGTGCCACAGTTCGTTCCGTATTCAACGGCACTGTATCCAGCATTTTTACCATTCCTGGCGCAGGAAAAGTGGTAATGGTAAGTCATGGAAATTACCGAACGGTTTATTCCAATTTGCAAGAGGTTTATGTTTCGAAAGGAGACGCCTTAAAAACTAAAGATCCAGTAGGTAAACTCTTACCAGCAACTAATGAGAAAATATCTGAATGTCACTTTGAGATTTGGAAAATATCTTCGGCAGGAACCGTAACTGATAATCCGCAACTGTGGTTGAATAAATAGACGCTATTCAGGAATGAAACTCCTTGATTTTGATAAAAATAATATTTTTTTATTTTTGCAATCAAATCAACACCACCTTTCTATGAAAACTATAGCAACATTTCTAATTTCTATTTTGTTAGCAACTAATGTCTTCTCTCAAAGTCCTAAACAACATATTCTAGACAGAACCTCGATTGGCTTTGGTATGAGGCAATCTGTTTCTCTAGGTAACCATATATACAGTATTGGTGAAAACGCAAACATTAACCAGAATTACCCGAGTATTGTTAAACAAGACTTGGAATTAAACACAGTTTGGTTTGATCATCCAATTAGACCTGGTGCGACAACTAAATATATAACCCAATTAATTGCCAGTTCAGATAATAATTTAATTATGGCAGGTTCTGCAGATGATAATTTATGGCTTATTAAAATGGACACTTTAGAAAATATCATTTGGGAAAAAGAGTTAACCACAAACGGTGATCAATATCCGAATAGTTTTATAAGCAACAATAACGGAGGTGGTGTGTTATTTGCCACTGAATATAATAGTACGGATTACAAAATTCAGGTAGTGAATTTTGACATCAATGGTGATACGCTTTGGACATCTAAATTAGGCTCAGCATCAGGAGCTTTTTATAGAAATCCCATTGGCGTTTGGGACAGTAATAATGACTTAATAATAGTATTACGAAATGGCAGCAACTCAGAAGTTGTTAAGTTAAACGGAAATGATGGCACACTTTTAAGTCACTATAAATTACAAGAAAGCATAGGAGCCGACTGCTGGATTAAATCAATTTATAATGATGGTCAATTTACTTACATGGCCGGATTATTTTTAGGAGGAAGTTATACCTCTATTGTAATTAAAATGGATGCTAATGGAAATATTGTTTGGGCCAATAAATATCCAGAAATACAACATTTCTTTGCTATGCATAAGGACAGCAATGGAGATTTACTACTTCAAGGAAGTATTAACTGGGGAGAAAACCTAAACTTAGTTCAAATATTAAAAATAGACCAAAACGGACTTCCTTTAAAAGCAAAAGCTTATGGTAAAAAACCCGCCTCTCACTTAATGATATCAAATTTCATAGAAGTCAATGATCACTATATTATCTCGGGCTGGAGAGACTACCAATCTGCTAAAACAGCTTATCAAATTTCCATTGATTCAACACTTTTCTCTGGGTCATGCTATGAAAGAGATATAACGGTTAATTTAACTAATGATAACGCTTCTATAGTAAATATAAATAGTGTTACTCAATCCTCATTACTTCCGGACATTACCTTTTTTGGAACGCCAACAAATACCTCCTATTTAACGGGTGGAACATTTGTTGATTATGATATGAATAATTTTATTCAAACTAACTTTGACATAATTGGAGATGATTGTGGAGGGTCTTGTAATGGAATCATTGAAGCAAATGCAACAGGTGGCGATCCTGGATATAATTTTGAATGGGATAATGGACAGACAGGGTCAATAGCGACTGGACTTTGCTCCAATTCAGATGTAATTTTAAGGACAGGAGACCAACTAGGTTGTTATGTATATGACACAATTAACGTTCCTCAAATTGCTTATGTAAGTGATATATGTATGGTAACAGTGGACTCCACTTCTACCAAAAATGAAATTGTTTGGGACAAGCCTGTTTCAGGAGCAATAGAAGGTTTTGGGGTGTATAGAGAAGTGGTAGGCAACTATAACCTTGTTGGATATGTTGATTATGACTCATTAAGCAGATTTGTAGATAATACGAATGGCGTTAACCCAAACATTACTTCCTACAGATATAAAATTTCTACTTTTGACACTTGTGGTAATGAAAGTGCTTTGAGCGATTATCATGAGACCATTCATCTTACCGTAAATCAAGGAGCAGGAACAAATATGAACTTGATTTGGGATGGTTATGAAGGACTCTCTTTCTCTTATAACAGAATACTAAGAGATTCAACTGGCACGGACGATTGGGAAGTGGTAGATTCTGTTTCTAGTTCTGTGTTTACATGGACAGATATTGATGCTCCAACAGTTCCTTCAAGGTATATCATTGAAATCATTACACCTAACAGTTGCTTGGCAGCCAAAGCTATTTCCTACGGATCTACCAGAAGTAACAAACAGTCTATTTCGGGGGGAGGTACTCCACAAAGCATTGGTGAAAATTCTGACTTGTCTGCGATAAAAGTTTATCCAAATCCAACTAAAGGAGATTTCTGGCTTGAAATGAATAGCGACCACGCACAATTTGTTTCTGTTGAACTTATTGATGTGACCGGGAAAATAGTATTGAAAAAAACAATGGAAATACAGGGAGAAAGTAAATACCTGCTAGAAATGAACAATCTTGATCCAGCTGTTTACTTATTGAAAATATCATCTGATCATTCTGTAACTGCTAAAACGATTATCAAAAATTAAATTGTGAAATTTTTCCTTGTTTGTTTTTACTTAATTCCGATTATTGCTTTTTCTCAAATTAAAGAAAAATTTATAGGAAATGTGCCTGTCCAAAACTTTGCTCCTAAAGATTATCGAGGGGAACCGCAAGTAAACTGTGTTACGAAAGACTCGAGAGGTGTACTTTATTTTGGTCATAATAGTGGTCTATCTATTTTTGACGGTACCGATTGGGCCGCTGTAAAGGTAGATGACAAAAGCGTGCAATCCATATACATCTCAACGAATGACCGTATTTTCATTGGTTCAGAAGGACAATTTGGAGAATTAGTCAACAATGATAAAGGACTTTTTGAGTATGTAATCCTTTCGAAGGAAATAGAAGAAAAGAACGAAATAAATACCATCTTTTCCATTAATAAAATAGATAACAGAGTTTTCTTTTCAGATTTAAACCACCTATATATTCTGGATGAAAATAAAAATATTGAAATTATTACTTCGGAAGAAACAGTTCAGGAAACATATGTAGTCGGAAACACGATGTATATCAACCTTCAGAAACTAGGGCTATATTATTTAAATAAGGACAATGAATTGACGCCTTATGAAGGTAATGAATCGCTAATTGAAAAAAAGATAAATCAAGTTCTTCCTTTTGGTAAAGACTCCATTCTTATAGTTACTTCAACTCATTTGTATACCAGTCCAAAAAACAAAATCGACTTAAATATAGAGCCATTTTCTTTAGATAATCAATTTGCTTATACCACAAGTCACGCACTGGGTAATCAAGATTTTCTAATAGGGTTGAGTAGTTCTGGAACGGCTCGAATTAATAGTAAGTTCGAATTACTAGAAATTTACAACATAGAAAATGGCTTAATAAACAATTCATTAAAAAGTTATTGTGAAACTTTAGATGGAAATATAGCTGTAACTACAGACAATGGCATTTCTTTGATTCAATATAAAAGCCCAATACGTACATTCAATAAAAATGAGAACATCCACGGTCCTATGGAGGCTGTTTTTGGGCAAGGAGATCAAGTCGTTGTTGTAGGCAAGGAAGGTGTATTCTATTTAGACAGAGCTAAACAATCTTCTTTTACGGAGGTAAACAACCTCAATCAAGTTGGATTTGGAGGAGGATATATAGATAGTTTACCCTTTATCGTTTTATATGATGGTGTATTTAAATTACAAAATGATAGTCTTTATAATGTCAACTATGATATAGCTTGGACAGTGTTTCAATACGATGAGAATCATTATTTAGTAGGAGGAGAGAATGAATTTATCATCTACCACAAAAACGATAATAAAGATTGGGCTGAAATCCAAAGAACACCTATAAACAGTAATGCGAAAACATTTTTCAAAGACAAAAATGGATCGCTTTGGATCGGCACATACAGAGGCGAAGGTGGGCTCTACTACTTTGAGCCAGAATTTAACAAGAACAAAAATTATAATTCAGGAGACTTACGTTACTATAATCAAGATCAAATAGGAGCAGATGGAGATGTATATGTTTTTGGAAAAGAAGGAGAGCCGTATTTTGGCACCAGAAAAGGAATACTGGAATTTGCAAAAAACGAAGAATCATTCATTCCTTCGGTCGCCTATGCAAATTTAAACGGTTTTGAAATTCCAATTGCCACTTTTGATTACAACAGTAACTTGTGGAGTTTGAAAGTGACGAATGTGTCAAAAAGATCACTTGTTTATATGGATCAAAATCAAGTGGAACATGGTGAGGATTTCAACCTTATTAATGAAAACATGATTTACGGTATATATCCAGAAAACGCTAATGATGTTTGGCTAGCGGGTCCAGATGGACTATTTCTTTACAGTTTTAATAACTCCAATGAAACACCTGTTTTTCAAACGTATTTTAAAGGTGTGAGTATTGGTGACTCATTAGTTCACTCGGGTAATTACAAGACTAATTCCGGTTTTTCTTTTACTCAATTAGATCCAAATCAATTTGTCTTCCCTTACGCCAAGACTGCTGTCAAATTTAGATTTGGCGCAACCAATTATACGGATGCTAAAAACACAAAATTTTCATACTATCTAGAAGGGTTTGACGAAACTTGGAGTGCATGGACTAATGATTATAATGTTCAGTATACGAATATTCCTGAAGGAAAATACACCTTGAAAGTAAAATCGATTAATAGTTCTGGCGTTGAAGGTGTTCCCTCGGAAGTAAAGTTTGAAATACTACCACCTTGGTATCGAACATGGTGGTTTATAAGTATCGTTGTCATTCTGGTATTAGCTATATTTTATTTATTATTTATGCTGCGAACAGCAACTTTGAGAAAAAGACAAGTAGAATTAGAACAGACTATTAAAGAGCGAACGGCAGAAGTAATAGAACAGAAAAAAGAAGCGGAAACACAACGTGATTTAGCACAAAAAGAGCATCAAATAGCGGAGGAACAAAAACACTTAGTAGAAGAAAAAAATCAAGAGATATCGGACTCTATTAACTATGCGGAAAGAATACAAAGAGCAATGCTAGCCAATGAAAAGATAGTACAACAATACTTAAAAGATTATTTCATTTTCTTTCAGCCTAAAGATGTGGTAAGTGGTGATTTTTATTGGGCTTCAATTCTCAACAACGGCAATCTTGCTTTGGTTAATGCTGACAGCACGGGTCATGGTGTTCCAGGCGCCATTATGAGCATGCTCAACATGAATAGTTTGAAAGAATCAGTTTCTGGTAAGGGTCTAGTAATTCCGCACGAAATTCTTAACAACACCAGAACAATAATTAAAGAAACCTTGCTCAATGATGGTTCAGCAGAAGGAGGAAAAGATGGCATGGATTGTAGTTTGATGGAGTTTGACCTAGAGCATAATAAAATTCGATTTGCAGCCGCTAATAATCCTGTTTGGATTGTCAGAAATTCTGAGCTAATAGAATTCAAAGGGGATAAAATGCCAGTTGGTAAACACGACAGAGATTCGGAAACGTTTACCACGCAAGAGTTTGAAGTTAACAAAGGTGATGTCATTTACACGCTCACTGATGGTATGCCTGATCAATTTGGAGGTCCCAAGGGGAAAAAATTCATGTACAAAAGACTTAAGAATCTTTTAATTGAAATCTCAACTTTACCAATGAACACACAACATGACACTTTGAAAAAGGAAATGACAGAGTGGATGGCAGATGAAGAGCAAGTGGATGATGTTTGTATAATTGGAGTTAGGATTTAAGGAATGTGTAGTAGGTTCATTACTTTTAATATGTTTTCGCATTCCCAATAAACCATAATATGTACCTTTGCACCCATGAGTGATTTTCTCCAACACGAATGCGGTATTGCTCTTCTTAAACTGAAGAAACCGCTTGATTATTACCTAGAAAAATACGGAACATCTTTCTGGGCCATTAATAAAATGTACTTATTGATGGAAAAACAGCACAATCGAGGACAAGACGGTGCTGGATTAGCTAATATAAAGTTGGATATGGAGCCTGGAACAAGGTACATCTCTAGACATAGAAGCGTTGATCAAAAGCCTATTCAAGATTTATTTGACTATGTCAATAGAAGGTTTAAAACACTTGAAAACGAAAACCCTGAAAGACTGAAGGACACGGCTTGGCTCAAGCAAAATGAAGCCTTTACTGGAGAACTGTTCCTTGGTCACTTAAGATATGGGACATATGGCAAAAACAATGTAGAAAACTGTCATCCTTTCCTAAGACAAAACAACTGGATGACCAAAAACTTAGTTTTGGCTGGTAACTTCAACATGACTAACGTAGATGAATTGTTTGGATTGTTGGTTGAAATTGGCCAGCATCCGAAAGAAAAGTCAGATACGGTTACTATCCTTGAAAAGATAGGTCATTACATAGACGAAGAAAACGAAAGATTATTTGAAAAATACAAAGCGCTAGGTTATTCTTATCAGGAAATATCAGAACTAATTGCGAAAAATATTGACATCCAAAAAATACTGGTCAACTCCGCTATAGATTGGGACGGAGGATATGCAATGGCTGGATTAATTGGTCATGGTGATGCTTTTGTTTTAAGAGATCCTTCAGGAATTAGACCTGCCTTTTTCTATGAAGATGAAGACATTGTAGTAGTTGCTTCTGAAAGACCCGTTATTCAAACTGCTTTTGACTTGAAATGGGAAGACATTCAAGAAGTTAAGCCTGGACATGCGTTGATTATTCCAAAAGTTGGAGATACGAATCAAGTATTGGTTCGTCAACCTTTAAAAGAAACTCCTTGCTCTTTTGAAAGAATCTATTTTTCAAGAGGAACAGATAAAGATATTTATCAAGAAAGATTGGAATTAGGAAGATTGGTTACTCCTAAAGTTCTCGAAGCGATTGATTATGATATGAAAAATTCCGTTTTTTCATACATTCCCAATACTGCTGAAACAGCCTATTTAGGTATGTTAAAGGCAACAGAAGACTATTTAAACACTGTCAAAGTCAAAAAACTAAAGGCTTTGGGAGACGATGCCACTGACCAACAAATCAATGATATTCTTACCATTAGAACAAGGGTAGACAAGATCATGGTAAAAGATGCGAAACTGAGAACTTTCATCACTCAGGATGATGCTAGAGACGATATGGTGGCTCACGTATACGATATAACATACGGATCCATAAAAAGACAAAAAGAAAACATCGTTATTTTGGATGACAGTATTGTTAGGGGTACAACACTTAAGCAAAGTGTACTTAGGATATTAGATCGTTTGGAACCTAAGTCTATTGTGGTCGTATCCAGCGCTCCTCAGATTCGTTACCCAGATTGTTATGGGATCGACATGGCTAAAATGGGGGACTTCATTGCTTTTCAAGCTGCCATCAGTTTGATTAAAAAGCGAAACATGGAAGACGACCTGGATAAAATTTATCAGAAATGTAAGAAGCAAGTTTCTTTACCAAAAGAAGAAATGATTAACTATGTAAAAGAGGTATACGCCCCGTTTACAGAAGAAGAAATATCTAATTCTATATCTCAAAATTTAGTAGAATATCTTG
>CAJYBK010000011.1 GCA_913064955.1 uncultured Flavobacteriales bacterium | reverse complement strand
CCTCCTGGTTTATGGAGAGAATTAGATAATTTTTCGAGTGGTTCTATTTGTATGGTGTTGGCATCTCATGAATATTCGGAAGAAGATTACATCAGGAATTACCAAAACTTTGTAGACCTTAAATTTCAAGGTAAATTATGAATAAACCTCAGGTAAGTGTAATAATTATAACCTATAATCAAGAAAACTATATCAAGGAAACTCTTGACGGAGTTCTTAATCAATTAGTAAATTTTGAATATGAAATTGTAATTGGGGATGATTGTTCCAAAGACAGAACTAGAGAAATACTCAATAAATACGTTGCCGATAATGATAATATTAAATTATTATTGCATCCACAAAACTAGGGTATAGTTAAAAATTTCATGTCGGTATATAACGAAGCAAAAGTTCATTCTCTAGCATCTATAGGAGGGGATGATTATTGGATCGATCCACATAAATTGCAAAAGGCGTACGATTTCTTGAAGATTAATACCGGATACATGCTTTATCATACGGCCTATAGGACATTGAACGAGCATACAAAAGTTACGAAGGATGTGATAGTTAGTGAGTCTAGAGATCAGGATATGGAAGACTTTAATGACGGTAATCCGGTTGCTGCACCAACCGCTATGTATAGGAAATCTGTTATCCCTGAGTTAGGGAAATGGTTTGAGGCAGCACCTCATGAAGATTGGGCACTTTGGACAATGTATGCTTTAAAAGGAAAAATTAGGTACTCTAATGATGTAACAACCGTATATAGGCTACACGATTCATCGGCTTATGCCTCATTGGAAAATGGGAAAATGTTAATGTGGCGTATGAGGGCAAAATCCTTTATCCATTTTCAAATACATAAAAGGCAAATGGATGATTTTTATACATTAAATAAACATACTTTTTTAAGCATTTTTCAAGATCAAAAAATAGAAAATAAGGAGTTCAAAGAGTTTTTCTTGTACTTGGAAAAGCAAGGTGTACCCAAAATTGGATTTTTAGCATTTTTATTTGCTGGAAGAAAAATAGGTGTGTTAAATTCTATTCTATTTAGACACTTTAATAAAAAACATTAAAAATGCGAAGGCGTAATTTAGTTTTACTCACGGACGAGTTCCCTTTTGGAACCGGGGAACAATTTCTTGAAACGGAAATAATTATTCTAGCTGAACATTTTGAAAATGTCTTTATTTATCCTTATCGTTTGAACAATGGTGCCGGGCGTTTAATTCCTGAAAATGTTAAGGTAGTAGAAATGCAGCAGGATTTACTTTTTTCAGCAAGGAGATTGATATTGAGAAATTGGATGATAATATTTAAAGTTTTTTTATCAGAGTTTTCTAGAAGAAAATTCTATAAAATAAAAGGTTATAAATATCATTTTAATAAATTAGTTGCAGACCTTAATAATGCTCAACAACTAAATAACGAGTTGTTAAAGTTAAAGGATATTCAAGTATACTCCTATTGGTTTGGTCGTTGGGGTAGTCTTATGTCTCTAGTAAATGTTCTTTCGCATAATAGAATCAAGTTTATTACCCGTGTTCATGGATTTGATTATGATGTAAATAGATGGGAGAATAAATTCATTCCATTTCGTAAATTTCAAATGAAGCATGTGGCTCAGATATTTCCAGTTTCTCAATTTGCTGTTAATAGGTTAAATTCAGAATATCCCAAAAATAATAATGTAGAGTTACAAAGGTTAGGAGTGAGTGATCATGGTGATAACCCTATAGCTAATGAGGAAGTTTTAACGATTGTGTCTTGTTCTTCATTGATTGAGTTAAAAAGAGTTCATTTAATAATTGAAATTTTAAAATTTATTAAAATTGAAACTTTATGGGTTCATTTTGGGAGTGGTCCGTTACTTGAAAATATTAAAAAAATAAGTAAAGAATTGCCAAATAATATTAAAGTAGAATTCAGAGGCCATGTTCAAAATTCTGATATTTTGAAATATTATAAATCGAAGCCTATTGACTTATTTATAAATGTAAGCGAATTGGAAGGAGTACCAGTTTCACTTATGGAGGCAATAAGTTTCGGTATACCTATTATAGGTTGCAATATTTGTGGCGTTCCGGAAATAGTAACTCCTGAAACTGGGTTCCTTTTAGACAAAGAATTTGATCCTATTGCTGTTGCATTAATAATTGAAAACTTCAAAACTTCTTCACCTCAAGAAATTTTGAAATTGAGAGAAAGTTCGAAATTATTTTGGAGGAAAAACTACTGTGCTGAAATAAACTACAAGAAATATGTAAATGAAGTTTTATTACCTTCGCAAGATACATGGGAAAAAAGATAATATACTTATTTCATTACAATGAGGCTACGCCAGGTGTTGTAAATAAGTTACAGGACAAAGTGCTATACCTTTCTCAAATGGGAATTGATATTCAATGTGTGGCCACTTATTACGATAATAAACCAATTCTCGAAGACAAATACGCTCATCTTTTTGTTTTTAAGAAGGAAACTAAGTTGGATAAGAAAATATCGATATTTGAAAACAGGTTTTTCGCTTGGATAAATATTTGGAAATCTAATAAGGTGAATGCCCGAAAAATGGTTGATGTATGCAATGAATATCCAGCAGATTTGTACATTAGAAGAATGGGGTGGGCGAATAGAAGCCAATACAAATTTGTAAAAAAAATAAAAGGCAATATTGTTTGGGAAAGTAATACATTGCTGGAATCTGAAATCAAAGTAGTATTAGGAGGATATGTGAGTTTTTTTAAGTCTGAAATTTGGAAAACTTATTTAATCTATCAAAATAAAAAGTATAGTAAAAAAATAGCAAGTATTAGTAAAAGAATTATCTGTGTTACGCAGCAAATTAATGATTATCACCAATCCAAATCAAATTGCAAAACGGTAGTTATTGCTAACGGAATTGATGTGAATAAATACCCGGTTTGTAGTTCTAACGAAACAAGTAAAGATATCAATTTTGTTTTTCTTTTGGGAACTAATGCACCTTGGCACGGTACAGATTTGTTAATTAAAGCGATAGAACTTTCTGTAAGTGAAAATTTCAAAGTTCATATTATTGGTGATGTAGTTTTTGACTTTAGTAGTTCAAAAATCGTAGTAAAGAAAAAGATGAATTTCGAAGAGTTGAATACGTATTTCAAGTCATTAAGCAATGTCGTAGGAATTGGTTCGTTGGCAATGGATAGAAACAACTTGACTGAGGGAAGTACACTGAAAATAAGGGAATATTGTGCCAGAGGAATGCCAACCGTGCTAAATCATTTTGATACTGACCTTTCTAAAGATAAAGACTTCATGATAAAATATGGTATTGATATTTTAAATAAAAAGTTAGATTTTGATGAGATAATTCTTAGATCAAAGCAAATTTTTCAAAACCTAAACTATTCTCAAGAAATCAGAAAGTGGGCAATGGATAATTTAGACCAGAACATTAAGATGAAGCAATACAAAAAGGCACTTGATAAAGTTTTTGAAGCATAGTAAATGAAATTAATAATATTCACAGACGCATATCCCTACGGTACTGGTGAACAGTATTTAGATAATGAATTACCTTATTTAGTTGAGAAATTTGAACAGGTAACCATTATACCGCTTCGTGAAACAAAAGAAATGAGAATTTTGCCTGGTAATGTTGATGTTCTAAATTTACATAAAGAAGTAGATTGGTCATTTGTATAACAGGAGCATGCAACAATTAAATCTTTATTCATAGTCTTAAAAGGAAATAAATATACAGCTAAAAAGTTAAGTGTTTATTCATTGATAAAAACTGGAAGCAATGCTATTTTGTATGCAGAAGCGTTAGAAAGAAAAGTTGGTAAAGACATTTCAAAAACAATTTTTTATTCTTACTGGTTTTATCATTGGGCATTAATAATTTCCATACTCAAAAAGAACAATCCTACTGCTAAATGTGTTTCAAGAGCTCATATGGGGGATATATATGATGAGATTAAAGTGACGCCTTTTAAAAAGTTTAAATTGGACAACTTAACGGAAGTCTATCCGATTTCAAATCATGCTTTAAATAGATTATTGAGTTATGATGATCAATATAAAGTGAAATTGAGAAAAGAATTTTTAGGCGTAGCATCTAAAGGAACCAATCCAACTGATAGTTCAAAAAAGTATTTTACCATTGTATCTTGCAGTAGTGTACGTTCTGCAAAACGGGTAGATTTAATAGCTAAAGTAGTTGCTTCATGTAAATCTAACATAAAATGGATCCATTTTGGCGATGGACCTGAAATGAAAACAGTGCAAGATGTAGTTGTGAATTTACCTTCCAATATTGAAGTAGAATTAAAAGGGTTTGTGCCAAACACGGAAGTATTAGACTTCTACCTCACAGAACCTATAGCCTTATTTATAAATATAAGTACAGAAGAAGGTTTGCCAGTGTCGCTTATGGAGGCTATTAGTTATGGTATTCCTGTTTTGGGCACTAATGTTTATGGTACGCCTGAGATTGTAAACGAAAAAACTGGAATCTTGGTAGAGGTTGATGATCCTACAAGTCAAATCGCAGCCAAAATAGATTCATTCCTGGAGAAAAATGATTTAAATCGTGAACAAATTATTCACTTTTGGAAAACCAATTTTTGTGCAGAAGAAAATTACAATGCATTCTAAAACAGATTATTACAATTATAAGATGACAGATTTCATATTTATCATTCAAGCAAGAACTGGCTCCACTAGGTTGCCAAATAAAATGTTAATGCCATTTAATGAAGGATTAACTATTCCTCAGATTATTATAAGAAAATTAAGAGCAAATTTTTTTGACATACCGGTTGTTTTGGCAACAACAGTAAATAAGTTGGATGACAATTTGGTGGCTTGCTTAGAGTTAGAAGACTGTGAGATATATAGAGGAGATGAAGATAATGTAGTTCAACGGTTTGTTGATGTAGAAAAGCATTTGTCTGCGAAAGCCGTAATTAGAATTTGCGCGGATAATCCATTTTTGGATATGCATTTGCTCAAAGAGTTAATGACTAATTGGAAGAGTGAATACGATTATTTAGCGCATCAAATTAATGGTAAACCAAGTATGAAAACAGCCTATGGTTTTTTCGCAGAAATCACAACATTTAATTCTCTGAAAAAAGTGTTATTGGAAACTAGTCTGCCATTATATTTAGAGCATGTGACTAATTATGTATACCAACACGAAGATTTATTTAATGTGAAGTGGATACCTGTAGATCATGTGTTTAAATCAAATGAAAATGTTCGATTAACCGTAGATACAATAAATGATTTTGAAAATGCTTCAAGTGTATATAAATCATTGATAGAGATAAAAGAGCATTTTATCTATAAAGATGTTATTGAAACGGTTAAAATCAGTAATTTTATGGAATCAATGATAAAAGAAAATAATAATAATGCAAAATAATCATACTTATCTTATTGGAGAAATTGGCCAAAATCATAACGGTTCTGTCGAAATTGCCAAATTAATAATTGATTTAATTTCAAGACCAATACACGATGATGTTTTTGGAGGTGTGTTAAAAGGTATGGATGCCGTAAAACTTACCAAAAGAGATTTAAATCAAGAGTTGTCACAGTCACAGATGGATAGGCCATATGATAATCCAAATTCCTTTGGCAAAACTTATGGAGAGCATAGAGATTATTTAGAATTAAATGATGAAGAGCATTTTGAGGTGTATAAGCATGCTAAATCTAGAGATTTGGAATTTGTAGAGACTTTATGTGCGACAGGTTGTCTTTCTATGTTAAAACTATTCACTCCTGATAAATTGAAGGTAGCTAGTCGAGATTTGACAAATTTACCTTTGTTAGCAGCTCTAGCGGAAACTAAAATTCCAATTATTGTGTCTACTGGTATGGCTGGTAAAAAAGAATTGGATGATGCAATTGAGGTGATTACCAAATATCACAATGATTTGTCAATACTTCACTGCGTGTCTCAGTATCCTACGCACCCTAGTAATGTGAATTTGAGAACAATAAATTACCTTATAAAGAATTATAAAGACTTTGTAATAGGCTATTCAGATCATACTATAGGCATTGCCACACCAGTTGCTGCCGTTGCATCAGGTGCTAGAATTATAGAAAAGCATATTACTCTTGATAGAAGAATGAAAGGGACTGATCAAGCAGGATCGCTTGGCCCAGATGGCGTTCATCGTATGGTGAGGGATATTAGAATTTTGGATGAATCACTAGGTGAAGAAAGCATTTTCATTGTAAAAGATACTACAGAAGCAAAAAATAAGTTGGAGAGGTCCATCGCTTCTATTAAAGAAATTAAAAAGGGAGACATTATTCGTGAAGAAGATATTCATATGTTGTCTCCTGGTGATGGATTGAAATGGTCTGAGAGAAATCAAATTATTGGTAAAACGGCTATCTTAGACATACCTCAGAATGAAATTATATATTTAAATACTGTTAAATAAATGAGTACCATATTAAAAACAATAGCCTCTGATAAGGAGAAAAATAATCGAGCAGTTATGACGGATTTATTCCTGAAGAATCCTGTTTTTGAAGAAGAAAAAATTGCAAATAACGCGTTGTTTTTAAAAAGACAAGAGCTTTCTAAAGTATTATTTTTGAATGAGATTTATTCAAAAATAATCAATACACACGGAGTTATCATGGAGTTAGGAGTGAGATGGGGCCAAAATTTGGTAACGCTTAATAATCTTAGAGGAATATACGAGCCGTTTAATCATTCAAGAAAGATCATTGGGTTTGATACATTTGAAGGGTTTCCATCCGTGTCAAAAGAAGAGAGTATAGCAGATTACAATGTGGAGGGAGCATTCAATGTGTCCGATAATTATGAAAATTTTCTGGAAGAACTATTGAAGTGTCATGAAAATGAGTGCCCACTGAATCACATTAATAAAAACTTTGTGGTAAAGGGTGACGCTACCAAAACCCTGAAAAAATATCTTGAAGATCACAAAGAAACCATTATTGCGTTTGTTTACTTTGATTTTGATATTTACCAGCCAACGCTGGAATGCCTAAAATTGATTAAACCATTTTTAACTAAAGGATCAATAATTGGATTTGATGAGCTATGTGATCCAGGTTTCCCTGGAGAGACAGAAGCGTTGAGAGAAGTTTTTGGTACTCATAATTACAGAATTGAGCGAAACAGATTCTCAGGTATTCAATCCTACTTAATTTTTGAATAATGAATTTACCTAAGTTAATTTTAACAGATATCGATGGTGTCTGGACGGATGGGGGAATGTTTTATGATCAAACAGGTAATGAATGGAAAAAATTTAATACCTCAGATTCAGCAGGCATCCTATTTGCAAAAAAAATGAATATCCCAGTTGGAATTATTACAGGTGAGGATACTGCAATGGTGCAAAGAAGGGCTGAGAAGTTAAAAATAAAATATTTGTTTCAAGGAATTTCAGATAAAGTTGCTGTTGCTGAAAAATTGAAAAATGAATTGGGAATTGATTGGAAAGACATTGCATATATAGGAGATGATATAGGAGATGTGAAACTATTGCAAAAAGTGGGGTTTTCTTGTTGTCCCAATAACTCGCCAGATTACATTAAGGAAATAGTCCATTTGGTAACAAATAAAAATGGAGGCGAAGGCGCATTTAGAGAATTTGTTGAACATATTCTGAAAGGTGTAAATTTTTTAAACTTAATATAATTGTTTAATGTATAAACTGTTGTTTTATAAATTATTCAATCTCCAGTTAGATAAAACGAATCAAATTATTTCAAATCATATTTTTGGTAAGTCGTTTAGATTTGGGAAAGATGATGCAACAAAAAGACTATTGGTGCTTCGGTATTTCTTCAGTGTAATTCGTAAGCCTATTGTTAAAATTAAGTTGCTGGAGAGTAAGGAAATAGTTTTTGATATTTCTTCAGGGGCAAAAGAAATACGAATAGATTATTTGACACATTTCAACGGAAGTAAAAGTTATGAGTTTGTAAACCTTGACACTTACATAAGTTTTCGAACTATAAGTCTTAAAATATGGTTTATACTCGTTAATAGCCCATTAGTATTAATCACATTTTTTGTAAGTTTATTTTTTAAAGATAAATCAGGTTTTGCATTATTGGTTCAGCATAAGTTGATTTGGCAAAACCTTCGTTTTGCATTGGAAAATCTTAATAATTGTAACATCTATTATTTTAGCATCTACAATAACTCTTCTAATTACTTCGCTCATAAACTCATAAATATGGGACATAAAGTGATCAAGATTCCATCTGAAGTGCCTATTTCAATGTGGAATTCAAATATACTATCTAGTGAATTGGTTATATGTAGCGCTTACCAAATAGAAGAAATTGAGTTTCACAAGAGCACTATTCAGATAGGAAATGTTTTATTCTGGGGTCCTGAGAGGGCTCATGAATATATTGACATTTATGTAGAAAGTAAAAGTGATGATGCCAAAAATAAGATAGGCTTTTATTCAACAGCAGGATGGGTTAGAGCGAAACTGGGACATATGGATCAAGGTTTACGTATGGTCGAAAGTGAGAAACAAGTTTTATTACTCTTGCATAAAATAGTAAGTGAAAATAAGAAGTACCAACTAGAAATATTTTTGCACCCTAAAGAAAAGTCGATGGATAAAACTGATGTGAATAAATATTATAGCACGTTGTTAGGCAGTGATGACTTTGTAATCAACGATATTGATTTACCTTCAGCACATACTTTTGATAGGGTAGACGTAGCAATAGCATTTCATACTACGTTGATGTATGAAAGATTATATATGGGGTTCAAATCCATTTTTTTTCCCCTAGAAATGGAGCAATTTGGTTTCCCTATCAAAGGAAGTTCCATTGAGAATATCTGTGCTATTTCAGAAAAAACATTAGAGAAGATGATTCTTAAAGCGATGAAGCAATCCGATGATGAATTTTTTGAATCAAACGACTTAAAAAAATATATTAAAAATAACGCCTAATGTGTGGAATCCTTTTTTATAAAAACAAGAACAATTTATCTGCTCAGTCTTTTAAGGATTGTCTTTCTGCTTTATCTGTGATTGATCATAGAGGACCGGATGGTGAAGGGGGCTTACTTTTAAACACTAAAACTGGCGATTATCAACAAGTAAAATTACCAAAAACACCTTCAGAAATAAATGATGTACTACCAATTCAATCTATTGATGTTACCGCTTACAATGTTTTTCTAGGACACAAAAGGCTTAGTATCATTGATTTGTCGCCTGCTGGTCATCAGCCTATGATTTCCCAGAAAGACATTCTAATTTTTAATGGTGAAATATATAATTACATTGAAATTAAGAATGAACTAAAAGCACTTGGTCATTTTTTTAATTCTGATTCAGATTCCGAAGTCTTAATTGCAGCTTATCGCCAATGGGGGAAAGATTGTTTGCAAAAATTTAATGGTATGTGGGCCTTTGTTTTGTGGGATGGCCAAGCAAAAGAGTTTTTCATTTCCAATGACAGATTTGGTGTAAAACCTTTATATCTGTACGAAAATAATGCGGAGACTATACTTTCGTCAGAGATTAAACAAATTAAACAATTTAGAGAAGTTGATTTAAAGGTAAACCAAGAGGTTTGTGATTTATATCTCCAATTTTCCGAAATTGGTAAAGACACCAAAACACTGTATAACTACATTAATAGATTTAGGCCAGGACATTTTGCTGTATATAAACAAGGGGTAATAAATCAAAAAAGTTTCTATTCTATTTTTGATATTCAAAAGCAAGCTATAACTGATAAAGACGCTATTGAAAAATTCAGATATTTAATTCAAGATGCTACTGCCATTAGAACAAGGTCTGATGTGCCTTGGGGTGTTGGTTTATCCGGAGGTTTAGATTCTTCAATAGTTCTATTAAAAGCAATGGAAGCAGTGAAAGGATCTTCTATGAAACCATTCACATTTTCTGCGGTTTTTCCAGGGGAAAAAAATGATGAATCCTATTTTGCGGAGCGAATGGCAAGTGAATTTGATGTGGAAAGAAAACTGATTAATCCTTTGGAAACTTTTGATAAAGTATCATTTGATAGTCATTTGTATCATCAAGAATTACCTCCTATATCAACCTCTTTCTTTGCTCAATATAAAGTAGCCGAATTAGTGCGAAGAAGCGGTGTTACAGTAAACTTAGTAGGTCAAGGTGCTGATGAAATTTTTGGAGGCTATCATGCACATTTCTACAGATATTGCAGGTCATTGATTCTCAAAGGAAAAATAATAACCTATATTAAGGAAGTAGGTCATTATGCAGACATTAAACAAAAGACCAAGATGTCCATACATAAAATTGTTTTGGGAGAAGTGAAAGTTGCATTTAAATTTAAAATGAATTTGGCTAAATATAATACGCAATACGCTAAACATTGGAACAATATCAATTTCTTGACTGAGTTTATGAAAAATGAGTTTTCGTCATTTCAATTGCCTTATTATTTGCACTCAGATGATCGCACTTCTATGGCGTTCAGTGTGGAGACTCGACATCCTTTTATGGATTATAGGATGGTTGAGTTTGCGTATTCACTCCCTGAGAATTTATATATACGTGATGGTTGGTCTAAGTATCTAATGAGAGAAGCTTCACCAGAATTACCCGATGAAATAAGATGGAGAAAAGACAAAAAAGGCTTTGTAACTCCTCAAGATAAAATAATCAGTAAATTACTTGGTTCTCTAAACACAAAAGATGACAGTGCATTTAGACATTATTGTTTAGATCAAGTAATGGGTATTTAGTATGAAAAGTAACGTGCTAATTATTTCGTATGTTTTCCCTCCTTCCATAGAAGTAGGAGGAAGAAGGTGGGATAAATTTGCAAGAGCTATTTATAGAAACGGAGGAAGTGTAACAATTCTTTCTTCTGATATGGGAATTCCAAATACTTTAATTGGTAATAAGCCAAATTACATCAAATCACATCATATCATCAAAAACAAGTATCCGGAAATTCTAAACACAAGTCCTACAACTATACCGGATAAAATTAAGTATAGATTAGCTTTAAAAAAAGTTAAAAGATCAACCACAGGAAATTACTATGACCGTGGTATTTATGCGAAAAAGGATTTTCTTGAAGGCCTTAAGGGAATTTTAGATCAAGATCAAATTGACACTGTAGTGGTGACGGGAGCACCTTTTTCTTTATTGTATTTTGTAAGTCTGTTGAAAGACGATTTTAATTTTCGTTTGATCAGCGACATTCGTGATCCTTGGACATTTGGTGGTAGTTATGGAATAGGGAAAATCGAGAAATCTCGTTTATTGGAAGAAAATAGAAGAGAGAAATTAGTATTTGAACAAAGTGATATTATTACATTGCCAAATGAAAGTATGAGGTATATTTATCAAGATAAATATAAAACAAACGCCCATAAAACAAAAGTACTCCTGCACGGATACGATGAGCAGGAATTTAAAAACATTTTACCAAACACCAAAAAATCTTATATCAAATGGGTTTATGGAGGTACTTTATATGAAGATTGTTTGGAAACATATCAAAAATTATTTCAATATGTAGGAAATCATGAATTTATTTCTTTAGATGTTTATGGTAGGAATTCACTTTCTATAAATGAATCATATATGAGTGTTGCCTTTAAGGATCTCCTCAATCCTTCTGCCTTTAACACTGTGTGCTGCAAAATGGATTGCTTTATATGGGTCTTTCCTGAAAAATTCAGAAATTATTTATCAACTAAATTATTTGAATTGATTAGATGTAGAATTCCCATAGTTTATATCGGTTTTGAAGGTGATTTTAGTCATTTTATTGAAAAAAATAACTTAGGCGTATTTATCATTGAAAATGAATTTTTAGAAAATATTGATATAGTTGAAGTTAAACTTAAGGAATTGTGTTATAATTCAACTTTCCCGATCCAAGATTACTCAATAGATGAAATAATTAAGGCTATTTTGTAGTCTAAGACTTATGATTAGTTCCTCTAAAATAATGTTGTTATATTTGAAATTCTAATACTAAAAATGGCAAAAAAACTCTACATCCTCATAGGCACTCGCCCTAATTTTATTAAAGTTACTCGTTTCAAAGAATTAGCAGCTAACTACAATTTCGAGGTGAAAATCATTCATACTGGTCAACACTTTGATGATAATATGGCCAATATTTTCTTTGACCAATTCAACCTTAAACCTGATTATTTCTTGGAAGTAGGAGGGATGAGTCCAAACTCACAGGTGGCTCATATCATTTTGAAATTGGAAGGTTTATTTCACGAAATTGGTAAACCAGATTACCTCATGGTACCCGGAGATGTTAATTCTACTTTGGCTGGAGCCATAGCAGCAAATAAAATGGAAGTTAAATTAATTCATTTGGAGAGTGGACTTAGGTCTTTTGATAAGAAAATGCCTGAAGAGCACAACAGAATTGTTGCAGATAACTTGGCTCAAATTTGCATGGTAACTGAACCATCCGGTTTGGAAAATATCAAGAATGAAAACATTCAGGCTGCTACGTATCATGTAGGAAATACCATGATTGATACTTTGGTTAAACATGAACCTGATATTGATCAATCAACTGTTTTGGATGATTTAAATTTGGAGGATGGAGAATTTATTTTGTGTACTTTCCATAGACCGTCTAATGTTGATGAAAAAGAACAATTATCAAAATTAGTCTCTCTACTGACCGCTTTGTCTAAAGTGAAAAAAGTAGTGGTGCCGCTACATCCAAGAACAACCAAGATGCTTAAAGAGAAAGGAATGTATAGCGCTATTGAAGTTAATGAGCAAATCATTGTTTCTGGACCAATTGGTTATTTCGAATTTCAAAAATTGATAAAGCACAGTTTGGTTGTGATTACTGATAGTGGAGGAATACAAGAAGAAACTACTTTTAGACAAGTATCTTGTCTTACTGTGAGGGAAAATACGGAAAGGCCAATTACGATAACAGAAGGAACCAATACATTGGTTAAGTTTGAGGAAGAAGTGATTCTTGGTTTTGTAAATCAAATTGTAAATAAGACTTATAAAACAGGAACAGTTCCTCAATTCTGGGATGGTCATACTACAGAACGTATTTTTGAAATTCTTTGAAAAGTATTGATTACATAACTTTCAATGATGTTTATAACGGGATTTATCAAAGTCAAGTTATAGATGTAGTGGAACATCTAAATACTGATTTAGGTCAAGAGGTTAGGTTGGTGGCTTTTGTTCCTCTGAGGTTATGGATTCCACAAAGGAAATTAATTAAGGCCAAACTAAAAGGGGCAAAGGTATATCCTATTCCTGGAGGAATAAAGGATTGGGCTCGAGCAAAAAAAATATTAAAATTCATTTCCAAAAGAACTCATGCTATATGTAGGGGACCTTTGGCTTTTAGTGTTGCTCATAGGCAATATGATAAGTGTGTTTATGATGGTAGAGCGGCTGTGAGCGCAGAGGTAAGGGAATATAATGTGACTGGAAGTAAATTGCTGGATCAGGTTTTAATTGCTGAGGAATTGAATGCGGTTAAAAAAGCAGATTTTAGAATTGCCGTCTCTCAAAAGTTGGTGGAGTTTTGGGAGGATAACCTAAAAGTACCTATTCCTATTAATTCTTTTAGCGTCATACCATGTACCATAAGTAGTCTGGCCAAAATTGAGACAAGTAGTAATGATAGAAAAGAAACTGTAAAATTGGTTTACGCAGGAGGCACTGGTGCTTGGCAATCTTTTGATACTGTGACAGAATTGTTGGATAAAGCGCTCCATGTTCAAAGTGACTTGGAAGTGCTGTTTCTTAGCAAGCCCCATAAAAGTATTGAAGCATTAATTCAAAAATTCCCAAATAGGGTAAAATGTAAATGGGTTGGACACAACGAAGTGTTTGGGTTATTGCAATCTTGTGATTATGGTATATTGATCAGAGACCAAAAAATCACCAACAAAGTAGCGTCACCTGTTAAGTTTGCAGAATATTTGAATGCCGGATTAAAAGTATTAATTTCAGAAGAATTGGGTGATTTTACAGATTTTACTAAGACTAATCACGCAGGTATAGTTGTGACAAATGAATTGCCAATTTTGGAGAAAGTGAGTGCAGATGAGAAAATTAAAATGCAAAATTTGAGTAAATCACATTTTACCAAATCTTCTGATGAGGTTAGAGAAGGATACTTGAAATTAATTCAAAGTCTTAAATAAGTTAAGGTATGAAGTCTAAATCCAATTTAAATATCGCCTTGCTAACGGATGGAATTACGCCATTCGTCACTGGAGGAATGCAACGTCATTCGGCCAACTTGGCTAAATACTTTACCTTACATGGTGTTCAAGTAACCTTGGTTCATTGCGTGTTAGATGGACAAATTAAGCCTTCTGATAATCAAATAAATCAAGAATTGTTTGGAGAGCAGTCTGAAATAAAATTACATAAAATTGTCACATTAAACTTCCCAAAAGCAGGAAAAGTACCAGGTCATTATGTGAGAAATTCTTATCAATACAGCAAAGAGCTTTTTAATCAAGTAGATTTCTCAGAAATAGATTTTGTTTATGCCAAAGGATATAGTGGTTGGTATTATATGGAGCAAAAACAAAAAGGTTTGCTTCTCCCTCCCATTGGAGTAAAATTTCATGGATATGAAATGTATCAGGAATTACCCAATTTCACTCAAAAATTAAAAGCTAAGTTACTTCGCAAAGCAACAAAGTGGAACAATGAGCATGCTGACTATATATTTTCCTACGGTGGTAAAATCACTGAATTGATTTTAGATAGGTTCAATGTTGATGCGTCAAAAGTTTTAGATTTTACCTCAGGACTGGATGTTGATTGGTTGCGAAAAGATAAACTACAACCATCTGGGAGTAGAGTTCGCTTCGTATTTATAGGAAGGGCTGAGGTACGAAAAGGAATTGTAGAATTGAGCAAAGCGATAAAGACATTAATTGCTAAATATGATTTTGATTTTCATTTTATAGGGCCAATTCCGGATGCAATGAAAGTGGGTCATAATCATGTTAATTATCATGGAGAATTAAACTCAAAGGAAGCAATTTGTCAAGTTTTAGATCAAATGGATGTTTTGGTATGTCCAAGTCATGCAGAAGGAATGCCAAATGTTATTTTGGAAGGTATGGCTAGAGGATTGGCTATTTTAGCAACGGACGTTGGTGCAGTTGAGAAAATTGTGTCACCTAGCAATGGTATTTTAATCCAGGCATTGGACCAAGAAAAGTTAACTGCTGCCATTATTGAATTCATGGAAATGGACAGTTCTGAGATATTTAAAAAACGAAATAATTCGTTAGAAAAGATAATACAGACCTATCTTTGGGATAAAATAATAGTTCAAATTATTCAGGCCGTTAAATCGCAAGAATCAAATTGCAAAATAATTGAGTGAACTTAGTCAAAATAATACAAAACGTGTATACTTACCTGGTTTAGATGCTTTAAGGTTTTTTGCTGCATTAGCGGTTATTGTTGCGCACATAGAATTATTGAAAGATCAACTAGGCTTACAAAGTGCTTATAAATTCATGTTACGACTTAATCTTGGTGGTTTAGGTGTATATTTTTTCTTTGTGCTGAGTGGTTTTTTAATTACTTATTTACTCATTCATGAAAAAGAAAAAACAGGTAAAATTGAAATAAAACAGTTTTATATCAGACGACTTCTTAGGATTTGGCCTTTGTATTTTTTGATAACTGTTCTGGGATTGTTTGTGTTACCGCATTTTGAAATGATGCATATCCCTTGGTTGCAACAGTTTTTTGATGCTAATTGGAGGTCCAATATTATTTTATTTTGCTTAATGTTGCCCAATGTAGCCTTGGCATTTATGCCTGCTGTACCGCATATTGGTCAATTATGGTCAATAGGAGTAGAGGAACAGTTTTATTTGGTTTGGCCAGTATTGTTTTCTAAAACTAAAAGTTTAATAAAGTTAATTCTAATAGGTATAGGACTGATTTTATTGGTTAAAGTTCTTTTTGTTTTATTCTTAAAGTTTGAGGTCCTTCCCACCACAGATTTTACTTTAGGGATAAAGAAACTTATTGCCATGCGTAAGTTTGAATGTATGTTGACAGGAGGTCTTGGAGCTTTTGTTTTAAAAAACAAGAAGCAGACTTGGCTAAAAATATTGTTCAATAAGTATGTGCTACTATTTACTGTTTGCTTATTACCATTTTTGAGTTATTATTGCCCGACCTACCTAGATGACTTAATACATTTGCCATATGCGGTTTTATTTTTAATATTAATTTTAAACGTTTCTTCCAATCCAAAATCATTTGTTAAATTGGAAAATGATGTTTTTGGTTTTTTAGGTAAAATCTCCTATGGTTTGTATATGTATCATATGATGATTATTGTTTTTGTGATCCAAATTGCTAAGAAATTTGAATTTGAATTAAGTCCATTTTTTAATTGGAGTATTTATCCTGCCATTATAGGATTGAGTATTTTAATTTCTTGGTTATCATTTAAATATTTTGAAACGCCATTTTTAACCCTAAAAAAGAAATATACAGTTGTTAGAAGCGGAAAAATATAACTTTGTTAAAGTATCCAAGAATGTACAATTCATGATTTTTATATCAGTTTTTGTAAGTTCAATTGTATTCTTTAAAGAGCCGTTTGAGTTCTATTTACACTACTTGATATTTCTAACTTTAATTCCTTTCTTTTTTCTGAAGTATGGTTACCCAAAACCTATTGCATTGATCCTTATAGCCATAGGTCTGGTTGGAATTATTAATGTTGGAATTGGTTACTATAAACCTTTTGATTTCATCAAAGTTTGGGGAGGACTTTTCTTGTCGCTCACCTTTTATCATTATGTTTTGGATTATTATAAGTTTAATTTAGTGCAAATATTCAAAGTTTATTCAGTTTGGAGTTACTATGTTTCTGTCATTGGCATTGTGCAAGTTGTAAGTTACAACGTTGGCTTTTCTTGGGGATATAATTATACTTGGTTATTTAATAAGTGGGGGGTAATTGAAGGTGGGCTTTTAGGTATACGTGTGAATAGTATATTCTCAGAACCATCAACTTTAGCGGGAGTATTGGCGCCTGCTGTGTACATTAGTTTATACAACTTAATGCATAAAAAGAATTTTCTAATTACAAAAAGACAGTCAATTGTAATTTTAATTACATACGTACTAGCCAGTTCATCTACTGCCTATTTGGCAATTATGTTGATACTCTTTTTGGTTACCGATAGTCTTAAAGTGCGTTATTTTTTTATTGGATTAATTATGGGAATTGGATTGTACAATATTGCTTATAATTATTCCGAAGATTTTAAATATAGAGTGGATACTTCTGTAGCGTCGTGGATGCACCAAGATTATGATATTGAAAACACCAATTCCTCTAGTTTTGTACTATATAATAATTGGCATGTGGCCACTCAAAATATTAAGGAGTTTCCTCTTTTAGGATCAGGTGTTGGTTCATATAACATTGCTTATGAAAAGCACTCCTTAACAAAGACCGTATTAAACTACGATTTTGAATTTAACACCACGGATGGCAATTCTATGTTTATTAGGTTAATGGTGGAGACAGGATTAGTTGGCGTTTTATTATTTATGTTTATTGTTATAAAATGCTTTATTCCCAAGCGAGTTAGTGATGTTGATATCCATTATAGACTAATCAGTCACGCCATTGTAATTATGATCATGGTTTACCTCCTTCGTCAAGGGAACTATTACCTTAATGCTTTCCCCTTCTTCGTGCTCATGTATTATTACAATTGGAAGCAATATAAAGAAAGTCAGAAATACGCTTTTCAGAATATTGTGGATGAAAATCTAAAAATTGATGAAGGATGAAAATAACCTTTCTATACACCGAATTAGCGGGCTACACGGTAAACTGCCTACGTAAGGCAAAGGAATCTTATACTGATGTGCAGATCACTGTCGTGCGTTGGCCGGTCAACAAAGAAGCGCCTGTTCAATTTGATTTTGGAGATAGTAAAGTGGTGGAAAAGTCAGATTTGCCGGGTGATAAATTAAAAGAATGGGTAATCAATCAAAATCCAGATGCCATCTTTTGTTCAGGTTGGATTGATAGAGACTATACGGCAATTTGTAAGTATTTTAAAAACAAAATACCAGTCACTTTAGCATTGGACAATCATTGGGTAGGAAACTGGAAACAGCGAATTGCAGCTGTATTGAGTCCATTTATGGTGAAGAATACTTTCAATCATGCCTGGGTGCCAGGAGAAAAGCAAGCGTTATTCGCAAAGAAATTAGGATTCTCTGAGGACAGAATAGAAAAAGGATTCTACAGTGCAGATGTGGAGTTGTTTAAAGGTTATGGAGACATCGCCAATCCATTAAAAGCGGAAAGCTTTCCAAAGAAATTTTTATATGTTGGAAGATATGTAGAGCACAAAGGAATATTTGACATGTGGAATGCATTCATTGCGGTTGTCACGGAACAGAAAGATCAGGAGTGGGAGTTATGGAGTATTGGTACTGGTGATCAATTTGACAACAAATTAGAGCATCCTCAAATCAAGCACTTAGGATTTATACAACCAACAGAATTTCAAGAGATCATAAATCAAACTTCAATATACATTTTACCAAGTCATTTTGAACCATGGGGAGTATCTCTGCATGAGTTTGCAGCGGCTGGTTACCCTGTGTTAGTTAGTGAAGAAATTGGGTCCTCAGAGGCTTTTTGTGAGGATGGTAAGAATGGATTTGTTTTTAAAGCAGGAAATGTTGAGGAAATCAAACAATCACTTAGAAAGATGATGAAACTCAATCAAAATGAGTTAATACAGATGCAAAATCACTCAATTGAATTATCTTTGAAGAATACACCAGAATTATGGTCTAAAACACTTATGAAAATAGCGAATGGACAAAATTAAAATACTTATAACAGGAGGAGCAGGAAACGTAGGAGGGGCATTAGCTCGTAAACTAGTGGAGAATGACAAATACTATGTGGTTATTGCAGATAACTTAAGTACAGGAAGCAAGGAGAAATTGCCTAGTAAGGACTTTACTAATTGGTCTTTTATATTTTGTGATGTCAACAATAATCAAGACATCAGCGAAATCATGCTGTCATACAAATTTGACTACGTGTTTCACTATGCTGCAGTAGTTGGGGTTAAAAGAACGCAAGACAATCCTATCTTGGTACTCAACGATATTGAAGGAATTAAGAATGTGCTTAACCTGTGCAAAAACACTTCCGTTAAACGTGCATTTTTCTCTTCATCTTCGGAAGTTTATGGGGAACCAGTGGAATTGCCACAACATGAAGAAACTACACCGCTAAATTCTAGAGTACCATATGCAGTGGTGAAAAATGTAGGAGAATCTTTCTTTAGATCTTTCAAGAAGTCCTATGATTTGGATTTTACCATCTTCAGGTTTTTTAATACTTACGGACCTAACCAAAGTAAAGATTTTGTCGTAGCTAAATTTATTGCCAATGCGCTAAATAATCAGGACATTACCATTTATGGTGATGGCTCGCAAACAAGAACATTTTGCTACGTAGATGACAATGTAAATACTTGCGTCAAAATATTTGAAGAAGGGTTAGAGATGAACGATGTCATCAATATTGGAGGTGCTGATGAAATTACCATTTTAGAATTAGCCAAACTCATTATTAAGAAAACAAATTCAAGTTCCAAAATCATCCATTTACCACCTTTACCAGAAGGGGATATGACCAGAAGAATGCCGGATAATTCCAAAATGTTAAAAATCATGAATCAACCGATGATAACTATTGAGGAAGGTATAGATAAAATGATTCAGCACAAAGACTTTAAAAAGTAAGAATGGTAAATTACACGCTTGACACGACAGATGCGCATAGGCAGTATTTAAACATCACTTTAACGCAGAGTACTAACGATAAAGCTAATTTGGTTTTTCAACTTCCCGCTTGGCGACCTGGAAGGTATGAGTTGGGCAACTTTGCGAAAAACGTTCGTGACTTTAAGGCGCAGGATGCAAAAGGGAACTCATTAGAAGTGGTTAAAAAATCTAAGGATAGTTGGTTCGTGAGAACTGAAGATGTTAATGAGGTGACCATCAATTATAATTACTACGCTAATGAACTGAATGCTGGTTCAACTTTTTTAAGTGATAACTTGTTGTACGTCAATCCTATAAATTGCTTTATGTATGAGTTGGGCAATGAACAAGAGGCTTGTGCCATTCAAATTCCAATTAAGAAAGATCAAAAGATAGCGCATTCATTCGAAGAGAATAGCAAAGGCTCGTATTTAACGTCTTCTTTTCATGATTTGGTAGATTGTCCTTTCATTGTGTCTAATCGTTTGCAGTGTAAGTCCTATGAGTCTAATAAAGTGAAATTTAATATTTGGTTTGAAGGTGAAGTAAAACCTGAATGGGATAAATTATTAACCGATTTCAAAAAGTTCACTGATTATCAAATAGAAAAATTTGGAAGTATACCAGTCAAAGAGTTCCATTTCTTGAACTTGATTTCACCTTTCAGCGCGTATCACGGAGTAGAACATTTTAAGAGTACAGTTATTCACCTTGGACCTTCTTACGATATTTTCAATCGATTGTATACGGAATTACTCGGTGTGTCCTCTCACGAGTTATATCATGTTTGGAATGTCAAAGCAATTCGTCCTGAAGAGATGTTTCCTTATAATTATGCCAAGGAGAATTATTCTCAATTGGGGTATGTAGCGGAAGGAGTGACCACCTATATGGGAGATAGAATTCTTTTTGAAAGCAAGGTCTTTGATGAAAAACAATATCACAAAGAGTTTTTGGATTATGTTACCAGACATTTTCACAACGATGGACGAAATCACTATAGCGTAGCAGAGTCATCTTATGATACTTGGCTTGATGGATATGTGCAAGGAGTACCAGGTAGAAAAACATCGATTTATGTAGAAGGTTGTTTGATTGCTTACGTCTGTGATATGAGAATCAGAAAATCAACTGAAGGTAAAAAGTCTTTGCATGACGTGATGACCAAAATGTATGAATTGACCAATCAAAGGGTAGGGTATAGCGATACCATTTATCAGGAAACATTAGAGTTAATAGGAAAAACTTCTTTCCAAGATATTTTCGATGATATGATTAATGGTACGGCAGACTATAAACCTTACTTAATGGAAGCGCTAAACTTTGAAAATAAAAAGTTGGTGGAATTACCTACGGAAAAAGCATCCAATTGGTTTGGATTAAAAGGTATTCAAAACAAATCGGATTATCAAGTGAAATTGGTGCTAGAAAATTCATCAGCATATGAAAGTGGAGTAGTGGTAGGAGATTCAATCCTAGCAGTAAACGGTATACCCTTAGCAAGTGATTTTGACAAGTGGCTAAGTTACTTTTATAAGGAAGATATTACACTTTCAGTGAAAAGAGATGGAAGAATCATTCAATTGCATTTGAAAAAGGCCAATGATTATCAGTTTTATAAATACACGTTGGAAAACAACAAATAATTACTTCAAAGACAACGGCTTTAGAAATTTAGAATCCAGCACAAAAGTAGCCCCGGGAATAATACTGGCCACAATACACACTACGTATACACCCATGGACCATTTATATTTGGTGCCCACTATTACCATAAACAATAAGAATAACACGACTAAAAATCCGTGAATATTTCCAAATATTTTAACACCGATTTCCATGTCAAAAACGTATTTCATGGGCATGGCAACAATAAATAATATTAATGCAGAAACTCCTTCCCAAAAGGCGATTTTTCTAAATGTGTTTAAGGTGTCTTTCATAAGTCTTGATTTAAGACAACAAAAATACAATTTAATTTATAACGAGAAGGTTCCTTTTTAAGGAGGCTTAAATTCGATTTTTTATGATAATTTTGCACGGTGAAAGAGTCAAATTTAGTCATAGATTTTTTAGGTACTGGTACATCTCAAGGTGTGCCAGTTATCGGTTGTCAATGTGATGTCTGTCTATCTGTAAATCCTAAAGATAAAAGGCTAAGGACTTCTATTGCTATTAGAAAAAACGATACGCAAATAGTAGTGGATACCGGTCCTGATTTTAGGCAACAAATGCTAAGGGCCAAAATTGGTAAGTTAGATGCTTTACTCTATACTCATGAGCATAAAGATCACATAGCAGGAATGGACGATATAAGATCGTACAATTATCTATCTCAAAAGGCAATGCCTATATACTGTACAGCACAGGTGCTTAAGAGTTTAGAAAGAGAATATCACTATGTCTTTGACGAAAAATTAGCTTATCCAGGAATCCCAAAGGTTACAACCAATATAATCTCAAAAGACGAGAGTTTTAAGGTGGGAGATATTAAAGTCGACCCCATAGAGGTAATGCATCTTAAATTGCCGGTCCTTGGATTTCGTATAGATAATTTCACCTACATCACAGATGCTAATTTTATAAGTGAACGTGAAAAGGAAAAAATCAAAGGAACTGAAGTTTTAGTTCTGAATGCCTTGAGACAAGAAAAGCATATTTCTCATTTCAATTTAAATGAAGCACTTGATTTAATCAATGAAATAAAACCAAAGAAAGCCTATTTGACACATTTAAGTCACTTAATGGGAACACATGAAGAAGTGAGTAAGTTGTTGCCAGGTAATGTGGAGTTGGCTTTTGACGGATTAAAAATAGGGGTATAAAAAAACCACTTCCTCTCCCTTTCCTTGCTTTTCGATCAGTAAAATCAAAGTTAGTTAATTCTGAGATTCAGTGGCTTTCTCCCTGCAAGTATAAAAATTATTTTTGTAATTAAATAGTCTTCAATCTTACTATTTATAAATAAAAAAACCTGCAGCGTATATTCATACAATGCAGGCTTCTAAAAAGGGTACAAAACTTATTTCTTATTCGATGTATATTTTACCTGTTCTGGTAGTGTTGGTCGTATTGTCTATTAACAGCACAAGGTAAATGCCCGCAGCGTTTTTTCCTTTGTTCAATACTAGCATGCTATTCGTTTTAGAAATAGTGTTAAAATTCACTAGTTGACCGGAGATTGTATATATCAAACATTCTTCATTACTATTCAATAAGGAAATATTTAAGTTATTGTTATCTTGAAAGTAAAAGAAGTCCTTATCATCCAATGCATCAAAATACTTTGAATTCACATAAACCATTACTTCCATGCTGTCCATGCAACTTCCGTTCATGCTGTATAGTTTTATACTTACATATCCAGTATCGTTATAACTAAATAGAGGATTGGTGTCCATTGACGTTTCGTAGTCCTGACCAAACTCCCAGTAAGTCACATCTGCATTCACTGAATTATTTTCAAATTGAATAGGATTGTCAATAACGATTTGGTCAGCATTTAGAACTTGGAAATCTGCTTCAACATATACCCCTTCTTCTACAATGAAATTAGCAGAATCTATACAGTTGTTGTAATCACTTAATTTAAGACTGTAGTTACCTGAAGTTAAGTTCTGATTATTAAAAGTTGTATTACCATTGTTCCAAACAACTTGATAAGGTGCTGTACCTCCCGAAATATTCACGTCTATGCTCCCATTATCTTCACCAAAACATTTTGGAGTTGCTATTGAATTTGCTATTGATAATATTTCAGGTTCGTGTATAAATATTGTATCTGATATTAACTTAGAGCAAAAAGCATCGTTGTTGGTAATTTCAAAAATGTATTCACCGCCCGTTAAGTTCGATACAGAAAAATTCGAGTTACTGTTACTTTCTTGACTCTCAATATTTCCATAAAGGTCTGTAAGTTTATAATCCCAATTTCCATTTCCATGACCTACGAAATCAACAGATCCATCATTCATTCCGTTACAACTCACATTAGTAATTTCTTTTTCTATCGGTTTAGATACAGTAAGTTCAAATCGATGTGTGGTTGTATTTGTATCAGATAGGAATATAGTCAATGAAGGACTGTCAATTATGTCATATGTATTGCCCGTGTGAAGATCTTCTAATACGATGCAAGAACCTAAAGGGAATTCCGCTAAATAATTAAACTCTAAAGTGGCGTTACCAGAATTTTCGACATAAGTCTTAATAGGAATAGTAATGTTTCCGTTGTTTAAAGAGTAGGTGTTAACAGCCAAATTCAAACCATCTGCTATGGTCGATACACCTGGGACAGAAGAATTGGTGCTAAATAATTTTTTAGCATCATAAAGCGGATCGAAATTCTCTGTAGCATCATCTATGAATCTAATTTTGGTTTCATCCCAAAAGTTGTTGTGGATGATTTTAACATTCAATAAAGGAACCTCATTGTAATTAACGCTCTTCCATGAATCATTGCTGTTTTTAGTTTTTTCTTTTACTACTAAAGAGGCAGGGTTGGCGAAAGTTTGTACCCAAATGGCTTGGCTGGAACCTATAATATTACTGCCTCCATTCCCGCTTACTGGTGAAGGACCTCCAACATGATAAGCAAAGTTTTGAATACTTGGATCCCAGATATAATATACATCATAAATGTTATTCTTACTCAAATCTGGAGAATCCCAGTTAATGGAAGAAGGGTATGGGTTACCTATTAAGTTCCATCCATCATCTAGAAGTGGTACTGGACCACCTAAGGTGTATGAAAGGGGAATAGTAATATCATTTTTATTAATTGGACCTGTAACGTTTAGTTTTAAAGCATTGGTAGTATACTGACCATCGCCAACATAACAGAAATAACCTTTTCCAGCACCTAAAGATGCTCCCATTGAGGCAGGTGCAATCCAGCCGATGTCTTTATTAGCAAGTACCGTCTCGTCATACTCATATATAGAAACAAAAGGAAAATTAGGATATTGACTTCCTGGTATGCCCGTTGTAATAAAATCTAAAGACCAATCTGTTAATGTTGCTCCCGATATTCCAGTGGCTAACATTCTCCAATCCGTATTTCCAGCAGGAATATATCTTTCGAGAGTAATATCTCCATTAATGTCACCGCCCGTAATTTCGCCTACATTACCTTGGAAAGTTCCATCTGAAACCAAAGTTATGGCATTGTTAGTATTAAACATCCCATTGGTAAGAGAAAGAGTACCTCTTAAGTCAAAATTTCCTGTACTCAATGTTACATTAGTAGCATTATCAATTTCTAGATTATAAAAAGTAGCCAATGAAGGAGTGGAAATAATTTGAGGAACCGTACCAGACATCTTAACTAATCCTGTTTGTGGCATTAGAGTACCATTGATTACAAAATCTCTCTTCAATTCAATCTGAAAGTCGGATAAACTCACATCAACAGTGGAGTTAATCTCCATGTAGTCATTAAGTAGTAAATGTGCATTCAAAGTTTTGACACTTGCCCCATTCACAAATAACTGATAAAATGTTTCTGTTCTATCTCCCCAGGTGTGAGAAATTGTTTGAATGGCAGTCGACTCGATATACACAATTCCATTTGTTCCATCATGATAACCGCCAGTATTAAGCCAGTCTCCAGATAGATTTATATTGGAAATCATCGTGCCATTGTCGTGAACTAAAGTTCCACCTTCTAATGTTAAATTATTTGATATGATGGTATTATTCTGCAAGGTTTTATTCCCTGCATTATCGATAGTTAAATTAGTATAAGTACTGGCAACAGGGTCATTAATATCTTGGTCTGCCGGTCCGTCATATTCAACAGTGTTCCCAGGTGATGAACATGTTAACAATCCCGGTGAGCCTAGAAATAAATCTCCTTCAATTTGAAGTAATGAATTGGCTTCATTAGTCCAACTACCACCAGCATTAATTAAGTTTCCGTTTAAATCAATAGTGCCGAAATTTTGAATAATTGCACCAGCATTTATATTGCCGTTATTAACTGTTTGAAAGGCTCCAGTAAGAATGGTTAAACCAGCCGTGACATCCAAAAAGCCAAAGGTGTTTATAACGCCAGTCCCTTCTAATGTGCCGCCTTTGAATATTAAATTTGCGGTTCCATTTATTGTTCCATTATTTGTCAACAAACCACTAAATTCAATATTAGCATTTAATGTCATGATTCCTCCAGGAATGATTGTGACTATGGCAGTCTTTCCAGTCTTTTTTGATTTATTCACGATAAAGTTACCGGCACTCTGAATTGTAATATTGTCTGAAATTGACGCTCCATTTGTATTTATTGAAACGTTATGATTGATTATGACTATGTCATTATTTTTTGGAGTTCCATTTTTATCCCAAGTGTTCTTATTACTCCAAAGCCCATTTTGAACGCTCGTATATACGGCAGCCCAACTAGAACTACTAGCCAAAGCCAAACAAAGTGTGATAATAAATGAATAAATTCTTAGTCTCATGTAAAAGGAATCCTAATGATTCGAATTACAATTTAGATAAAAAGTTGGGCTTGACCAATTATTTTTGACCAATCCTATTGATAATCCGTTAGATGGTTTGAAAGATGTGATTAACAATTGAAAGAAAAACGTAAAGTCAACGATGCAGCGTAATAAGAAGATATAATTGGAGATTTCCGTTCTATATTATTGAAAACTAGTCTTTTATTCTAGCAAATTTCAATGCCTTCAACATTAGATCTGGCAATGGTTTGTTTGCGGGTCTCTTTTCTACATTTAAATTAATTCCCAATTTTTCAATAATAGGAATTTTATAAACTTCTATTAATTCAATCAAAGTACCGTCTGGGTCTTCTATATAGGTGCAATGTACTTTAGTGCTGTCGCCCATACTCAGTACATTTTTAGTGTCGCATGTAAAGCCAAAACCTTTTTCTTCTAGCACTTTTCCAAGGTCTTTCATTCCACGAACATCAAATCCTAAGTGAACAAATCCTACATCACCCCATTTTCTTCCTTCGTATATTTTTAATGGAGTTCTCTCTGAAACGTCTTCCACTAATTCTATATATGAAGTACCACTCAATTTAGTGAAACCTCCGCCAGAAGGTTTAGATTGTGTTAATAAAACTCTTCGGTATTGTTGTTCACCACCAGGTACAAATTTCCAATCTGAAAACACATCAGTTTGGTCATATACAACTTTGTCATATCCTAGTATATTGGAATACAGTTCTTGCGCTTTTTCAATACTGGATACACCAATGCTGCAGCCGATTGTGCCACCTGTAGTATGGTTGTAGTTAGTGTACCATTCTTTGTCATCGCCTGGAACAATTTGCCATAAGTTGCCATCTATATCATGGCAATAAAAAGTTTGCCAACCATTAGGCATTTCCTTAAGGCCGCTGGTCAGTTTTGCTCCGTTATTTTTGAAATAATTATAAGTAGCATTCACATCCGGAGATTTAATCATTCCAATGAAAATTCCAAGATCGCCTAATTGAAAAATTTTGTCAGAAGGTTTCGCCTGAAATGTAGTGGGACAAACAATCTCCATTGCACAACCTCCTTTAAGATTCATTACCATAGCTGCGCGTTTGGTAATAGTTTCATTATCTGTGTAAATGTCCATCAAAGGGGCAGGAGCCTCTGCATTGAAAAAAGGAACATCCATTCCAAAGAATTTTCTATACCATTGCCATGCCTCTGCGTGATTGGCAACGCCTACTCCTAAATGCTGTATTCCGTGAATTGTGTGCATAATTGTATCCTAAACTAGTCTTTAATTCTTTCTGCGTATTGACCTTTGGCTACATCCACTTTTATTTTGTCTCCTATGCCAATGAATAGTGGGACTTTTGTTTCTGCGCCAGTATCTATTGTAGCAGGTTTCATTGTGTTAGTTGCCGTATCGCCTTTTATTCCTGGCTCAGTGTAAGTAACTTCGGTGTCAATAAATTGAGGCAATTCTACCACCAAAGGCGTTTCTTCTTCAGCATGCACAAGAATGCTTACAGTCATACCTTCTTTCATGAAATATTTTTTACCAACCATTTTTTCCTTGATGTAAATTTGCTAAAAAGTATGGTTATGAATGAAAACAAATTCTTCACCTCATTACAAAAGGTATGGATATCCTCTATTTTCAA
>CAJYBK010000010.1 GCA_913064955.1 uncultured Flavobacteriales bacterium | reverse complement strand
TTGCAGCGTTTGCTTCTAGTTGAGCTAGAATTGTCTTGTCTTCGGCTGCTTCTTTCAGTTAATAAGCTAGCGTAGCTTCTTCCTGATCAGCCTTCGCTTTTAACTCTGCCGATTGCACTTCATCACTCATCATCTCAATTTCTGCTAGTTACTTTGCATTTTGCATTTTGATTTCAGAAATGAAGTTTTCTGTTTCTTTGTTTTTATCTTCTTGAAAGTCCGTTTTTGATTCTGCACTTAACTCATTAGACAAAACCATATCAAGCGATTTTTGAATATCTTCAGCAATGCTACTCAAGCCATATTTATCCGCCTTAGCCAAAGCAGCCTCCATACTACTTTTGGCTTTTGAGAAATCTCCGTAATTTGAATAAAGGGCTCCTACTGTTTTCAAACATTGAACCTCATCTTTTTCTCTTCCTGCTTTTTCAAATTCAACTGCGGCTTTGCCATACCATTCAATTGCTTTTTTAGTGTCCTTTTTGCTATTATATATGGCTCCGATAGAAGATGCGTTAAATCCTGCATTCTTATTTTTGCCAATGGATTTATATGTAGAAAAAGCCGTTTCATAATGACCGACTGCCTCAGTGTTTTTACCTTTGCCTTCCAAGGCTTCTGCAACAACCGATTCACTCATCGCGTAGTTGTTTTTGTCCGAAGTTTTGTAGATTGAAGATGCGACTTTACCAAAACTTATGGCCTCATCATATGATTTTAAATTAACGCTTGCTTGAGCCGCTAAAGCGTTAGCTGCTCCTTCTAGATTTGTATTTCCGCCAGTGTTTTTCAGCGCTTCCAATGCAAGGTCAAATGCTTGTTTTGAATCAGAGTCCACAATTTTGTTAGACAATTGCAATTGATACTGAACTTTCTCTAAACCAGAGGAACTAGCAATTTTATCTTGGAGTTCTGATATGCTTTGGCTGTAACTCGAACTGATCAACAGCAAACTACACCAAAAAAAACTTAAGAAATATTTCATAAAAAAAGATTTAGTCTACAACAGCTGATTCTTCCGGTGAACAACTAAAAACAGCATCACAGGATGAGTAAATTAACTCGTTTAGTCTAAAAAGTGCTGCCAAAGCAACTTGAGAATAGTTTTGACTGGCATTCTTAAAGCCTCCCCACTCACTCTGCCACATAGTGGTAATTAAAGACTGCCCCCCTTCCGTTGGCTTAATAGATGACATTAAACCTTGAACATTTCCGGCTCCAGCATGGTAAATGTGTAAGACGAATAACCTAAACCATAAATCTTGCTCGTTAAAAGCAATCTCATGCTTTCTAAGAATTCTTCTTGCCTCTGGAATACAAGTTTTTCTGAGTAAGCTCGATGCTCCCATAGCAGATTTTTCAAAATCTTTTCTTTCGTCCACTTTAGAATTGACTATTAATCCATGATCCTTAGCTACCGATTTCATTAGTTGAAAAGGTCCATAGGCACCAACGCTACTATAAGCGATTTTTCCTGGACTTTCTATTAGTAAGATTGCTTGAGCATACCAAGGATCAGTGCCATACTGCTGAAAAATATCTACCGCTCTTGAAATACTTGGCATTACCTTCTCCACATTGTAAAAATGGTTTTTACCCGATGTAACATAGATTTTTACGGTGTCAGCAAGGTTGTACATTTTCCTTACACTATCTTTATAGGCGCCCTTTTCAGGTTCTGTTTGCTTTTTCCAAGCCACAAAAGAATCCCTGCCAAGAATTTGCCTAGTTGCAGCGATATTAATAATACATGAATCTGAAGGCAAGTCCATTACTTCTCTCCAAAATTTTGGCTGGGCTAGCGTATCCCACCTTTCTACATTCAACGCCTCATTATTCACAAAAACCTTATGAGAGGTATCTGCTTTGTAAAAAGTCTCAATGATATCATATTTTTGACTCAAACTTTTAGTCTGAGATAAAATTAGAATTGCTATAGTAACTATTATGTTCTTCATATTGTAACTACTAAATTAACTTGATTTACTCTAAAAAGTTACGTAACTCTTAAAGAAACCCCACAAAGAATTGTGAATATTCGCTTGAACAACACTTAGCTTTTATAAAAGTTAAGTGTTTTTTACCTGTTTTTCCACTTTAGGAATCCAATAAAAATAATTTTATATATCCTCTGCTGTGGGATAATTCACTTATTTTTGAACTTTAAAATTTCAAGTTAAAGGCAATGAGAAGGATTTTTCTGTTTACAATATTAAGTTTATTAACAATTGCGGGGTTTTCGCAATTCGACCATATGACTTGGTCAAGCGAATCAAAAAACCTTGGCAATGAAGAGTTTGAAGTAATCATTACTGGCGAAATTGACGACCATTGGCACTTATACTCTCAGTTTATGTCAATGGATGCAGGTCCACTTCCAACCTGGGTAACATTTGAAACTGGCGAAGACTTCGAATTGGTTGGTGTCACCAAAGAAAGTGAAACGGTAACCATTTACGAAGAAGTTTGGGAAGCAGATATTACACAGTTTGAGGGTAAGGCTGTTTTTACTCAAGTAATTAAACGGCTTAATCCTTCTGCTCAAGTTATAGTAGGGAATGTTAATTACATGATTTGTAATGACTTGGACGGCCAATGCTTGCCTCCTGCTGATTATACTTTTTCTGTTAATTTAGAGACAGGAAAAGAGGTGTTGGAAGAAGTTATTGCTAAAACAGACAGTGCCGCCCTTAGTGTTGTTCCTGTGTTAAATAACTTGGACTTAAACAACCCGGTAAACACTGAATGTGGTTAGTCTGATGAAGAAAACAAAACTTACTGGATGCTTTTCGTTTTTGGATTATTGGGAGGACTTGTATCATTAGTTACTCCTTGTGTGTTTCCTATGATTCCACTTACTGTTAGTTTTTTTACGAAAGGAGGAAAAGATAAATCGGGTATATTCAAAGCACTGCTTTATGGAGTCTCTATAATCGCAGTATATGTAGCTTTAAGTATTCCTTTTTACTTTGGTGCTGATGGGAAAATTCTAAATGAGATAGCTGCTGGAGCAATATTAAACTTATTGTTTTTTGTTGTTTTTCTGGTCTTTGCATTTTCCTTCTTTGGGTTCTACGAAATAGGCTTGCCTGCTAGTTGGGCAAACAAAGCAGATAAAGCGGCCGATATGGGTGGTTTTATAGGAATTGTGTTTATGGCTTTAGTGTTGGCTATTGTTTCTTTCTCTTGTACAGGTCCATTGTTAGGTTCTGTTCTAGCGGGTTCATTAACTAAAGGGCCGGTTCCAATTACTATGGCCATGTTAGGGTTTGGAGTTGGACTTGGACTTCCTTTTACAATATTTGCAGCATTTCCATCATTATTAAAGTCACTTCCACAATCAGGAGGTTGGTTAAACTCAGTTAAAGTGGTTTTAGGTTTTGTGGAAGTTGCCTTAGCTTTTAAATTCCTATCAACGGCAGACTTAGTAGAGCACTGGGGAATTTTAAAGTATGAATTATTCTTGGTACTATGGATACTTTGTGCCGTAGGAACATCTCTTTACTTATTTGGGTTAATCAAATTTCCACATGATTCACCTATTAAAAAATTAAGTAAACTTAGAATAGTGCTAGCAACAGGATTTGCAGTTCTTGCTGTATACTTTGCGCTAGGGTTTAGATTAAATGATAAGATTCATTCATACCAGTCTTTAAATCTATTAAGTGGTATTGCTCCTCCAGTAGGTTACTCATGGGCATATCCATTAGACTGTCCTAATGGTTTTGAGTGTTATCATGATTTTGAAACTGGATTGGCTGCGGCTAAAGAGTCTGGAAAACCAATCTTATTAGATTTTACGGGGCATGCATGTACCAACTGTAGAAGGATGGAAGACAACGTTTGGTCTCAAAAAGCGGTTTTCGACTTAATCAACAAAGACTACATCTTGATTTCATTGTACGTTGATGACACGGAAGAACTTCCTAAAGAACTTCAAGGTGAGGTTTCAATTCCAATGAAAGGTGGAAAGTTTAAGCAACAAAAAATTAAGACAATCGGTAATAAATGGACAACATTCGAACAATTGTCTTTTGGAAAAATATCACAACCCTATTACGTTTTAATAAGTCCTGATGGGTTTTTATTAAATCACCCAAAAGCATATACTCCAGATGTACAAGAATATGCTGATTGGCTTTCTTGTGGATTAGACGCCTATAAAAAACTAAAGTCAGGTAACTTTACCGCTTCTAGTGTCGAAGGTGCTGAGGCAGAAAAAGCACCCGTTGAAGTTGAAGAAATTGTAGCAGCAACATGGGGTTATAATGTAAAAAGTTTAGGTGATGATTTGTTTGAAGTAACAATGGTAGCAGACTTAGCTGAAGGATGGCACACTTACTCCATCAATCAGCTAGCAGATGAAGGACCACTTTCTACTTGGATTCAATTTGAAGAAAACGAAAACCTGGTAAAAGTTGGGGAAACATTAGAGCCCGATATGCATGAAGTTTACGATCCTGTATGGGAAATGGAAATCAAGCAGTTTGAAAAAACGGCAACATTTGTTCATTCTTTTAAGTACACAGGTCCCTTACCATTTACTTTGAAGGGTACTATTGACTACATGGCTTGTGATGACGGCAAGTGCATCAATTTGAATGAAGTGTTTGAAATTGAAATAAAATAATTTCAACATTTCGCAAACAAATGTTACTTTCGCCCCTTGATGAAGGCAAAATTAATCTTATTCGTTTCACTTTTTATTACATTTCTGAGTTGCTCAGTCGATGTAGAAACGAAGCGTGAATCCACTAACATACAAGAAGAAAAAATTGAAAGTAATCATCAGTTTGAGCAAGGAGAGCATATTTATTGGTCTACTGAAAGAAAGGCTGATGAACTAATCTTTACAGTAGAGTTAGCTCCTACATGGATGACCTACTCTCAATATAATCAGAACCTAATGGGGCCTTTGCCTACTCTATTTTTCTTCGAACCAAATGATCATTACGAATTGGTTGGAAGTGTAGAAGAGTCAATGGTTAAAATGAAACACGATAAGGAAGCCAATGAAGAATTAGCTTATTTTGAAAAGGTAGGTCGATTCACACAGAAGATAAAAGTAATTTCTGGCGAGAAATTTGTTATTAAAGGAAATATAAACTTTATGACATGTAATCAGAATGGTTGTGAGCCTCCTACTGATTATCCGTTTGAAATTGAAATTATACCATGAAACAGTTTTTTTTAGCTTTAACAGCCTCTCTATTTTCGCTTACACTTACTGCACAACACAACCCAGTAAGTTTTGAAATTTCCCACGAAAATCAAACTATCGTATTCAAAGCCTCCATTGAAAAAGGTTGGCATTTATATGCTGCCCATTTGCCTAACCCGTTTGAAGGACCTTTACCAACTGAAATTATTTTTAATGAATCGGAGCAATTTGTGCTTCAAGATTCAATTATAGAAAGTGTAGGTCACACTGAAATGGACGATGCATTTGGAATTGAAGTTAAATACTTTGAAAATAGTGCTACATTTAAACAACCTATTAAGGTAACTTCTAAAGCAGATGTTACGATTTCCGGAACCATATATTACATGGTTTGCAATGATGAAATGTGCATCCCGCTAGAAAGAGCGTTCTCTTATATTTACAAATAGTCGGTTTACTTTTTGACAGAATTAATTTCTTCAAAACAAGTTTTGAATCGTCTTCTTTGATCTACTAACTTTAGAAACTCCGAATCTCTTGTCTTGCTGTATTTATTATATCGAACCTGGCCTTGAGTTTTTAATAGCATAATCCAATATTGATAACTTGCCCATGCAGAAATAGGCAACGAAATACCATAAGCCCATTTCCAACCATCCGGCAGGAAACTTCCAATAATAAAAGTTTGTAGAATCCAAAAAACAAAAAACAAGACTACTCCTAATGCCATTTTTAGGGAGCTGTGAAATTGAAGGTCTTTAATCTTTCTTTCAACAAACCAAACCGGAATCTTATAAGGTAAATAGTTATTGATTACCCCGTAAACATGCAAAGGGAAAAACAGTATAAGCGTAATTATAGAAAAAATAACCGAGTGTTTTTCTTTATTAAATAACCAATAACGAAGGCCGAGATTCTGCACATTCTCTTTAAATTGCTCCGCTTCCTCTTCTAAGTGTGGATTGGGCTTCTTTTCTAGATAAGATTCGGCATTATTAATAAATGTTTTTTGAACCTTAAACTTTTTAGAAAGTTCTCTTTCTTTTACATTATTCTCTTTTAACAGGTCTTCTTCAAAGATGTAAAACATTTCATGAATAAAATCGTAAAACTCCAAGTTTTGAATGTCAATTATTTGATCACTCATTCCATCGGTTAATTCATTCTTAATTTTTGTCAGTTGGCGAGGGTCATTTAGTATATCTTCATATTTACTCACGTCCATTGGTTTGCCGAAGTTAATAACCAGTTCAGCACCCATATTAAAGTGATCGCTATAGTTAACCCCAACTGGAACAATTTGTACGTTTAAATCCTTGCCGTATTTCTCTTCCGCTCCTGCTGCAATCCTTGCAAAACCCTTTTTTAAATTTCTGAGATTTTTAAACTTACCGTGATTTCCTTCTGGAAAAATAATAATAGACCTATTCTTAGAAAGTATGTCAAAGCACCTATTAAAAGTACCTTCATTTGCGCTTTTCGTATCCACTCCATCTCTTTCCCTATAAACCGGCATCATATTGATACTAGCAAAAATCTTTGCCACTAATGGCTTTTTAAAGATGTCGGCCCTAACTAAGTAATGTGTAGGCTGTTTTAATTGAACAGCAATGACAACTGGATCCAAAAAAGCATTCTGATGGTTAGATGCAAAAATCACAGGTTTGTTTTTTGGTATATTTTCTAAACCAATCACAGCGTGACGTTTATAAAAAGTATTAACCCCTGCCGCTACTATGACATAACCTAGGGCGTACGGTATGCTCCAATTATTAATTCTCACAACTTTCTATCTTAATTGTACGTTACATTTTTTCTCCAATGCTCCTTGAATTCTTTGCATTACGCTATCAATATCTTTGTCTTTTAATGTTTTTGTTTCGTCTTGAATTACAAAACGCAATGCATAAGATTTTTTACCTTCTGGCAGATTGTCTCCTTCGTAAACATCAAATAGAGTAACTTCTTTTAATAATTTCCTTTCTGCTCCAGAAGCAGTCAATGATAAATCACCAAAGGAAACGTTTTTATCAATCAGCAACGATAAATCCCTTGTAACTGATGGGTATTTTGGTAACTCTTTAAATTTAACCTTGTTCATTACCAATAGTTCAAGCACTATATCCCAATTGATTTCAGCATAGAAAACGTCACTTTTTAAACCGAATTGTTTTTTCATTTTCTTACCAATCCAGGCTACCGTAGCCACCTGTTTTTTAGCAATTTGATAAGTAATTCCGTCTTCAAGTAGTTCATTCTTATTAGGTAAAACTTGATAGTTCTTTAAAATTCCTAATTTTTCAAATACGGCTTCAATAATTCCTTTAAGCGTATAAAAACTTACACTATTTTTTGATCCATTCCATGATTCAGGTTCTTTCTCTCCTGAAAGGTACACTGCCAAAAACTTTTGCTCGTTAAACCCTGATTCAAACCTTTGGTATACCTTGCCAAATTCAAACATCTTTACCCTGCTGTTACCATAGTTCTGATTAAGCCTAACCGACTCTAAAGCGCCAAAAAGCATGGATTGTCTCATTACATCCAAATCCGAACTTAGTGGATTTAACATCTTTACATTAAATGATTCTTTTACTTGTTTCGACTCGTTGTTTATGCTGTAATTTGATTTCGTTAGTGAATTTGACATCGCTTCACTTACACCTCTTGAGACTAACATATCGCTGATCATGTGTTGAACCTGCTCTTTATCTATTTTTTCTCTCGGAGTTAAACTAGTGTTCAGTTTCTCAGGCAGTGGAATATTGTTAAACCCATAAATCCTTAGGATTTCTTCTGCAATGTCTGCTTCTCTTTGAACATCAACTCTGTACGAAGGAACCTCAATAGTTAGAATCTTTTTATCGCTTTTGTGAATAACAATCTCAAGTGACTCTAAAATCTCTACGATTGTCTTTTCTTCTATATCTACTCCAATTAAACTATTAATACGATCAATATTGATGTCAAATTTAAAGTTGGAAATTGAATTAGCGTTTATTTCAGTAATTTCACTCGCGATTTCGCCACCAGCTAATTCAACGATTAGCATAGCTGCTCTTTTTAAAGCATCAACTGTAATGGTAGGGTCAATACCTCTTTCAAACCTAAACGATGCATCCGTATTTAAACCGTGTCTTTTTGCTGTTTTTCTAATACGAACAGGATTAAAATAGGCACTTTCTAAAAAGATGTTCTTCGTATTTGCTGATACTCCTGACTTAAATCCACCAAAAACACCAGCAATGCACATGCCTTCAGAATCATTACAAATCATTAAGTCCTCCTCATGTAAAGATCTTTCCACCTCATCTAATGTCAAAAACTTCGAATTAGACGGTAGTGTTTTTATAGTTATTGTTTTTCCTGTTACATCAGCATCAAATGCATGCAAAGGTTGCCCTATCTCATGCAACACATAGTTAGTAGCATCAACCACGTTATTAATAGGACTTACACCTATAGCATTAAGTCTATCTTTTATCCATTTTGGAGATTCCCCAATTTTAACATTTGAAATAGAGACACCGGCATATCTTGGACATGCTTCCGCATCTTCTACCTTTATCGTTATAGGAAGTGAATTATTTGTTACCTTAAAATCATCAATGCTATGCTTACAAACTAAACTGTTTTTAGGAAGAATCCCTTTGTGTTTAAACGCCACCATAAGGTCGCGTGCCACACCAAAATGACTCATTGCGTCTGCTCTATTAGGTGTTAATCCTATTTCATAAACAATATCAGTTTCTACATTGAAAAATTTAGCTGCTGGCATTCCAACTTTAGCTGAAGCATCCAAGACCATTATTCCATCATGTCCTTTACCCAAACCTATTTCATCTTCTGCGCAAATCATCCCTTTCGATTCGACTCCTCTAATTTTAGAGGCTTTGATTTTAAACGATTCCCCTTCGATTGGATATAGGATGGTTCCGGGTAAGGCAACAACCACTTTTTGTCCTACGTTCACATTAGGTGCTCCACATACAATTTGATATATTTCACCTTTGCCAACATCAACAGTTGTTATATTTAACCTATCTGCATCAGGGTGTTTTTCCTTTGAAAGAACCTCGCCTATCACAAGTCCTTTCAATCCGCCCAGGATGGTTTCCACCTCTTCTACTTTCTCCACTTCTAGACCTATATCAGTCAGGATGTTACTCACTTCCTCCGCATTAATTTCTATTGCGACAAACTCTTTCAGCCAACTTAAAGATATTTTCATTTCATCTGATTTAAAATCAAGTTGACAAAGATAAGATTTATGAGTAAAGTAGAATCAATTGAATTTCAAACAGTTTTTGTGCAACTAAACAGTAAAGGATATTGTTTGGCAATAATAACGACTTTGATGTGAATTGTTGTTCATGGTGTTTATCTCACTTTTCATTACGTTTTTTGGGTGAGTCAGCCTATTTCTTGGATAATTCAAAAAATTATAAGACCTTTGTATGTATTTTTCTAACTTGTCAAAAAGTATAATGAAATTAATTAAGGCCTTTTTAACATACGTAACCTTGAGTTTTGTCTTAGGATCTGCAGTTTATGCGCAGGGCTTTTACAACAGAAACGCTTGGAAGAAACACAGACACGAACTGAACATCGGATTAGGCGTTTCCAACTTTTTGGGAGAAGTAGGAGGAAGAGATCGTGTTGGGTCTAATTTTATCTGGGATTTAGAATTTTCAAAAACAAACTTTGCTGCTCAATTTAACTACCAATATTATTTAGGTCAAAAACTAGCACTAAGAACCTCTTTTACTTACGGTAAAGTTATTGGTGACGATGCTTTAACAGCAGAAATCTTTAGACACAATAGAAATCTAAGTTTTCAATCAACGATTTTAGAGGCGGGAATTGGTTTTGAGTATCAATTTTTAAAAGAGAAAATAGGAAACAATTACAACCTTAAAAGCAGTACGGGAAAAAAGTTAGGTGCAAAATCACTTAGCATTGGAATGTATGTTACAGCGGGAGTTGCAGGGTTTTACTACAACCCAAAAGCTGTCGCTCCGGACGGTAGTTTAGTTGCTTTAAGACCGCTAAGAACGGAAGGTCAAGGTTTGCCAAATGGTGCTGACGAATACGGTAAATTTAGCGTAGCCATCCCTGTTGGGTTCGGTGTGCGAAAATCTCTCAATCGAACAATTGGACTTAAATTTGAATTAACTCATAGATTTACTTTCACTGATTATATTGATGATGCCAGTACTTCTTATTATGACCCAAGTGTCTTAGCAACTGAGGTAGGAGGGCTTTCTCCATATTTTTCTAATCCTCAACTTGGAGAATTGTGGGATTTAACTACTGCACCTGGTCAACAAAGAGGAGACCCTACTGACAGAGATGGCTATATGTTTTTCATGGCTTCTTTATATATAAAGCTTGAAACTAAACAGAAGTTTTACGGAAGACACAAGGTTAGGAGGGTGAAGGCTTCATTCTAATTTCTGACTTTTTATTTTCTGACCGAAATCATTTTATTATTCCTATATAATCGATAATTTTACGAGCAAATCAAAATTTGCATTATGCCGTTTTATCACAAATTAGGAAACATTCCACACAAGAGACATACGATTTTCAAAAAACCAAATGGAGATTTCTACTATGAGCAGTTGTTTGGTACTATTGGGTTCGATGGCATGTCATCAAATCTTTACCACGAACAAAGACCTACACAGGTCAAAGAAATAAGAAAACAATATTCTGTTGCTCCTAAAATTGCCAAGGCTAATAACATCCAGTCCTATAGACTAAGAGGGTTTCAAGTAAGCCCAGAAAACGACTACTTGGACAGTAGAAAAATAGTTTTGACCAACTCCGACTGTAATATAATACTGGCGGCACCTAAAAAGTCTACTGAAGAGTATTTCTACAAGAATACTGACGCTGATGAAATGATTTTCATCCATAAAGGCACAGGTAAGTTGAGAACCATGATGGGCAATCTTGATTTTAAATACGGAGACTATCTTATCGTTCCTCGTGGGATGATCTATAAAATAGATTTCGACACAGAAGACAATAGACTTTTTATTGTTGAATCTTATAAGCCTATTTACACACCAAAAAGATATAGAAACTGGTTTGGTCAGTTATTAGAGCACTCTCCATTTTGCGAAAGAGACATTAGACGTCCTGAGGAACTAGAAACCAACAATGAAACAGGTGAGTTTTTAATGAAGGTTAAAAAACAAAATGAAATCATTGAAATGGTTTATGCTTCTCATCCTTTTGATGTAATCGGATATGACGGGTTTAATTATCCTTATGCTTTTTCCATTCACGATTTTGAGCCGCTAACTGGACGTGTTCATCAACCACCTCCGGTTCATCAAACATTTGAGTCAGAAGCGTTTGTAATTTGCTCTTTTGTTCCAAGGTTGTATGACTACCATCCAGAAGCTATTCCAGCACCCTATAATCATAGTAACATTGACAGTGATGAAGTACTGTATTATGTCGATGGAGATTTTATGAGTAGAAATGACATTGACGCAGGTCACATCTCTCTGCATCCTGCTGGAATTCCTCACGGACCACACCCTGGCGCAATGGAAAGAAGTATAGGTGAAAAAGAAACTTCCGAATTAGCGGTCATGGTCGACACCTTTAAGCCATTGATGGTAACCGAAGAAGCTATGAAAATTGCTGATGAAAAATATTATCAATCTTGGTTAGAACCAAAAAAATAATTAAAACTATTTCACCAAAAAATTGTTTTATGAAGAGTCGAGTTGATTTAACTAAACAAGCCATGGCAATGTGGTAGAAATGCTTGAAGCATAAAAAATTGTAAATTAGTAAAAACTTTGAGCCACACACATCTATGTGGAATCGTTAAAAAAATAAAGAAATGTCAGAAATAAAAAACGTAGAATACGGATTAGAAAAAATATTTGAAGGAGCACAAGATTTCCTTCCGCTTTTAGGAACAGATTATGTAGAGTTTTATGTGGGTAACGCAAAGCAAGCGGCACATTTTTACAAAACTGCTTTTGGGTTTCAATCTCACGCATATAGAGGGCTTGAAACAGGAAGCAAGGACACTGTCTCTTATGTATTAAAACAAGATAAGATTCGACTGGTGTTAACCACTCCATTAAACTCAAAACACCCAATCAATGATCACATTGTAAAACATGGAGATGGAGTGAAGGTGGTTGCACTTTGGGTAGATGATGCTAAAAAATCTTGGGAAGAAACTACCAAAAGAGGTGCTAAATCATACATGGAGCCTACGGTTGAAAAAGATGAGCATGGAGAGGTGGTAAGAGCAGGAATTTATACCTATGGAGAAACTGTACACATGTTTGTAGAAAGAAAAAACTATAAAGGAGAGTTTTTACCTGGGTTCACAAAATGGGAGTCAGACTACAATCCTGAGCCAACAGGTTTAAAATTTATCGACCACATGGTGGGTAACGTTGGTTGGGGTGAAATGAATACTTGGGTAAAGTGGTACGAAGATGTAATGGGATTTGTAAACTTCCTTTCATTTGATGACAAACAAATTCACACGGAATACTCGGCACTTATGAGTAAAGTAATGAGTAACGGAAATGGTCGAATCAAATTCCCTATTAACGAGCCGGCAGAAGGTAAAAAACGTTCTCAAATTGAGGAGTATTTAGATTTTTATGAAGGACCGGGTGTACAACACATTGCTGTTGCAACGGATGATATTATTACTACCGTTTCCAAATTAAGAGCACGAGGCATCGAATTCTTGTCCACTCCACCCGAAGAATACTACAAAGCAGTTCCAGGCAGGCTAGCAGACCATAGTCATGAACTGCGAGAAGATATTGAAACTCTGAAAGGTTTAGGGATAATGATTGATGCTGACGAAGAAGGGTACTTACTTCAAATCTTCACTAAACCAATTGAGGATAGACCAACACTGTTCTTTGAGATAATTCAAAGAATGGGCGCAAGAGGATTTGGTGCAGGAAATTTCAAAGCACTTTTTGAAAGTATTGAAAGAGAACAAGAGAAAAGAGGAACATTATAATTTGACGCTAGACATTAGACGCTAGATACTTGATTTGGTCTAGCGTCTATGGTCTAGCATCTAAAATCTAAAACTAATGATTTTACCAGCAATAAATTTCCAGAAATGGATTGATGAGAATAGAGACAAATTGAAACCGCCAGTAGGTAATCAAATTGTTTACAAAGACACAGAGTTTATCATCATGGTAGTTGGTGGGCCTAACGCAAGAAAGGATTATCACTACAATGAAGGTGAAGAGTTCTTTTATCAGATAGAAGGTGATATTACTTTGCCTATTATTGAAGATGGTAAAAAAAGAATTATAGAGATTAAAGAAGGTGAAATCTTCCTTTTACCTGCAAGAGTGCCACACTCACCTCAAAGACCTGCCAACACAGTAGGACTAGTTATTGAGAGAATGAGAAAACCAGATGAGTTAGATTACTGTTCTTGGTACTGCGAAAACTGCAATCATGAATTATCTAAGCAGCCTTTTCATTTAGGTAATATTGTAACGCAACTACCAAAAATATTAAATGAGTTTTACGCAAATGAAGAGTTAGTGACATGTGACAAATGTGGAACTAAAATGGAAGAACCTAAACTAGCGCTATAAATGAGTCAAACTAAAACAGCTACAATTATTGGTGCAGGATTAGCAGGTTCCCTTTGGGCTATATACCTTACAAAAGCAGGATATAAAGTAACTATTTTTGAAAGAAGGTCTGATATCCGTAAAGCTGAAATCTCTGCTGGTAAATCTATCAACTTGGCGCTTTCCACTAGAGGTTGGACTGCTATGAAAGAAGTTGGCATTGAAAAGGAAATCGAACCTCTGGCAATCCCAATGACTGGCAGAATAATGCACTCCACAGAAGGTGAATTGACTTACCAACCTTATGGAGAAGAAGGCCAGGCTATCTATTCTGTCTCTAGAGGAGGAATCAATGCTAAAATGATGGACTTAGCGGAAGCGTCTGGAAATGCTGAAATAAAATACCGTCACAAATGTTATGATGTAGATTTTGAATCTGGTACTGTACATATAGAAAATTCAGAAACTGGCGAAAAATTTCAGCATTCTGCAGATGTAGTATTTGCTTGTGATGGGGCTTATTCGGCAGTAAGATATAGCGGTTTTCAAAAACTAGACAGATTTGACTTTAGTCAGGATTATATTGATGATGGTTATAGAGAATTGTTGCTGCCTGCTAATCCAGACGGATCATATAAACTAGATAAAAACGCATTGCACATTTGGCCTAGAGGCAGATTTATGCTAATAGCTTTGGCTAATGAAGATGGGTCATTTACTTGCACACTTTTCATGCCTTTTGAGAATAATGAATACTCTTTTGACCAATTAAAAACTAAAGCAGATGTTGATCATTTCTTTAGACAGGTGTTCCCTGACTTTCATGATATGATGCCAGATGTGGCGGACCAATGGGAAACACACCCTTTATCTTCTTTGGCAATTATGAGGTGCTACCCATGGACTAGTGGTAAAGTTGCCTTAATGGGCGATGCTGCTCATGCTACAGTTCCTTTCTATGGACAAGGCATGAATGCCTCACTTGAGGATTGCTACGAAATGGGAAGGTTAATGAAAAAACACAATGAAGATTGGGCGGCTGTTTTCCAAGAATATCAGGAAATTAGAAAACCAAATGGAGATGCTTTACAAGACCTGTCTTTGTACAACTATAAGGTAATGGCCAACTATGTTGCCGATCCACATTTTCTTTTAAAGAAGAAATTCGAGCATAGAATTCATGAATTGTATCCAGATAAATATCTATCTTTATATTCAATGGTTTCTTTTTCTAACATTCCATATTCAGAGGCTCATTCCAAAGGAAAAGAACAAGACGCCTTTATTGAAGGCATAATGGCTTCTAATGATGTTGAAAAAATGATGGAATCAGGAGAAGTTGATAATTTAATTCACGAAGTTTTTAAAAATAGGTAATACCAATGTTAAAGAAATTCATATTAATAAAAGACCGAGACCCTCTGTTACATCAGAGCAATTAGAACAAGGTCAATTAATATGAATAAATAAAACATTAAAAATGTCAAAAACTAGAGAAGAACTTTTAAAAGCAATAGACGAAAAATATAAAGCAATGGGGCAAGATCCTGATGTGCACCTATCGGGATTACTTCATGCAGAACCAATGAAATATTGGGACTTCATTCAGGTAGACGCTTTACTTGGATTACAAACGCAACGAACTCAGTTACCTGATGAAATGGTGTTCATCATGTACCACCAAATCAATGAACTATTGTTCAAAATGATACTTTGGGAAATGGATCAAATTTCTCATACTGAAAACATTAAGCCGGATAAGTTTGTTATGCACTTGATGAGAATATCTAGGTACTTTGATATGCTTTCCAACTCATTCGACATCATGGGCGAAGGAATGGAGTATGAACAATACATGAAGTTTAGAGATACGCTTACTCCTGCTAGTGGATTTCAAAGTGCTCAATATAGAATGATTGAAATAGCGTCTACGGAATTAATTAATTTAATTGACTGGAGATTCAGAAAAACAATTGACAGAAACACACCATACGAGCATGCTTTTGAGCACATGTATTGGCAAGTAGCAGGTAAAAACTACGAAACAGGTGAGAAAAATAAGTTGCTTTTGAACTTTGAAGACAAATACAAAAAGACACTAATAGATCATATGAAAGATTACAACGAAATCAATCTATGGACTAAATTTAAGCAACTACCGAAGGAATACCAAGAAAACAAAGATTTGATCAACGCAATGCGTCACTACGATTTTACTGTGAATATTGATTGGACCATTCATCATTTAGATGCTGCTAAAAAATATTTAGGTGATGCTGCAGCAACAGGAGGTAGTGATTGGCAAAAATATATGCACCCAAGATACCAAAGAAGAATATTTTTTCCCGAACTTTGGAGTGAAGAAGAATTAGAAAATTGGGGAATAGACAATTTAGAAGGAATTAAAAAGATTTAATTATGGCACACGAATTAGAAAATGAAGATCCTATAAAACTAGCTGAATTTCAAGCTAAAATAGACGCGGAAATCAAAATTGAACCAAAAGATTGGATGCCCGAAAAGTATAGACAAAATTTGGTTCGTCAAATTTCGCAACATGCGCATTCAGAAGTAATAGGGATGCAACCTGAAGGAAATTGGGTATCTAGAGCTCCAAGTTTGCGAAGTAAGAAAATATTAATGGCCAAGATTCAAGATGAAGGTGGTCATGGCCTATATTTATACTGTGCTGCTGAAACTCTTGGTGTAACAAGAGATCAATACATCAAATGGTTGCATGAAGGAAAGGCCAAGTACGCTAGTGTGTTTAATTATCCATCTCCAACATGGGCAGATATGGGCGCAATTGGTTGGCTAGTAGATGGTGCTGCAATTGTAAATCAAGTATCGCTGCAAAGAACTTCTTATGGGCCTTATGCGAGAGCTATGGTGAGAATCTGTATGGAGGAAAGTTTTCACCAAAGACAAGGATATGAAATAATGGATAGACTGATGCAGGGATCTGAAGCACAAAGAAAAATGGCTCAAGATGCATTAGACAGATGGTGGTGGCCTTCATTGATGATGTTTGGTCCTCATGATGCAGATAGCGCACACTCAAGTCAATCTATGAAATGGAAAATAAAAAGAGAAAGCAATGACGATTTACGCCAGCAGTTTATTGATAAAACTATTCCTCAGGCTGAATTAATTGGTCTTAAAGTGCCAGACGAAAAAGCGATATGGAACCCTGAAACAAATCACTATGATTTTAGTGATATTGATTGGGATGAGTTTTGGAATGTGATTAAAGGTAACGGTCCTTGCAACAAGCAAAGATTAGATCATCATATCAAAGCTCACAATGACGGTGAATGGGTTAGAAAAGCAGCTCAGGCATACGCAATGAAACAAAACAACAAATTACAAACAGCTTAAATAGACTTTGGACAAAAGACTTTTAGACAAAAGACCGGGTTTAATCGGGTTATAAAACAGTCTTGAAGTCTTGAATCTTTTCGTCTTGAATCTTAAAAACAATAAAATGGAAGATAATCAAGGAACACTTTGGGAAGTATTTATTCAACCTAAACCAGGAAGACCATATAAACATGCTGGAAGCCTTCACGCTTATGATAAAACAATGGCAATGGAAGCAGCAAGAGACCTTTACACCCGAAGAGGAGAAGGACAAGCTTTGTGGCTAGTGAAGTCCGAGGATATTGTTGCGAGTCAACCAGAAGATATGGACGCATTCTTTGACCCGGCTAATGATAAAGCATATAGACACCCTACTTTTTACACAATGCCTGAAGGATCTAAACACATTTAAACTATGAGCACTGATTTATATAAATATACGCTGCGTCTAGCGGATAACGGTCTAATTCTTAGCCATAGACTTGCTGAATACATTAGTTGTGCGCCTTTCTTAGAAGAAGATTTAGCCCTAACCAACACTGGGTTAGATTTATTGGGGCAATCTGAAGCTCTGTAAAAATATGCTGCGGAACAAAATGGTTCTGTAGATGAAGATTACCTTGCGTTTGGAAGAGAAGAGTATGAGTATTATAATTTTCATATGGTGGAATACCCTAATGAAGATTACGGATATGTAATTGCACGACAATTCTTAATGGATGTGTTTAATTATTACAATTATACCCTTCTGAAAGATTCTAAGGATAAAACTATTGCAGCAATTGCAGCAAAATCAATTAAAGAAGCTACTTATCATTTGAAAAGAAGTAGTGAATGGATAATCCGATTAGGAGACGGCACAGAAGAAAGTCGTGAGAAAATTCAAACATGTATCAACGACTTGTGGATGTATGTAGATGAATTCTTTGAAACGGACGAAGTACACGAAAGGTTAGTTGCTGCTGGAATTGCGGCAGACATCTCCGCTGTAAAAACTAGTTGGAACAAAAAAGTTAGCGAAGTTCTGGAAGCCGCTACGTTGACAAAACCAACTCTTCCTAAATACTCATTGGTATATGGAAAAGATGGAGGCCATACGGATTATATGGGATACATATTAACGGAAATGCAGTTTTTGAAAAACAGATTTCCTAAAGCCGTTTGGTAAAAACACTTACTTATGACAGACAAAGAAAAACTTTATGAAGTAATGGGCGAATTACTCTATTCTGTAGCTTTGGCAGATGGCGTTATACAAAAGAGTGAATTAAAAGTGCTTAAAACTATTACGGCTAACCACAAGTGGGCTAGTAACATTAAATGGTCTTTCGACTATGAATTTAGCAAAGGGCAAAACGTTGACAGTGTTTATAGAAAGGCTTTAAGTTTCTGTCAATCATATGGACCTGCGCCTGAATATGTTGAGTTTCTCGATCTGATGTATAAAGTGGCCGAAGCAAGCGATGGTATCGATGAGAATGAAGCTGCTTTGATTGACTCTTTTTCTTATAAGTTGTCAGAGCAATTTCGCAACGATATCGATTTACTAAAATAAGAATGACTAAGGCTGAAAAAGTACAATTTATCATCGATGAATTAGAAAAGCTCTATCCAGAGACACCGGTTCCTTTGGATCACAAAGACCCTTATACTTTGCTTATTGCCGTGTTGCTTTCTGCCCAATGCACAGACGTGCGGGTTAATCAAATTACACCACTCTTATTTGCCAAAGCTGACAACCCTTTTGATATGATAAAATTGGAGGTAGATGAGATTCGCCAAATCATTCGGCCTTGTGGATTGTCTCCTCGAAAATCTCAAGCAATCTATGATTTGTCACATATCTTAATTGATAAGTATGGCGGAGTTGTTCCTGAGAAGTTAGAATTACTGGAAGAGTTTCCAGGTGTAGGACACAAGACTGCCTCTGTAGTTGTCTCACAAGCCTTTGGGATTCCTGCATTTCCTGTAGACACACATATACACCGATTGATGTACCGTTGGAACTTAACCAATGGCAAGAATGTAATTCAAACTGAAAAAGACGCTAAAAGACTATTTCCAAAAGAAACATGGAATAAACTTCACTTACAAATAATATTTTACGGCAGAGAGTATTCTCCAGCAAGAGGGGCTAGAAAGGACAAGGACTACATAACCATGAAAATAGGTAGAAAAGAGTCTATTGAAGAATTGAAGTAACTATATTTCTTTTGGAGAAATAATTTTAGTTAAAATCCCCGTTCCTTGTACTATAGCATTCCAATCATCCAGGTCAAAAGTGATTTTGGCTACACAACAAGTTTTTAATTCTACAAAATCATCCGTTAAATATTCTATCATTTGACTTACTCCTGGGTTATGCCCAAAGCAATATAGCGTATCAACAGACTGAGGAACTTTCCAGATTTCCTTCACGATTTCCTTCGGACTGGCGTGATATAAGTTTTCTGTCTGTTGAATATGTGCTAAATCATACCCTACTTCCTTTGCAATCAATCTTGCTGTAGAGATGGCTCTATTAGCCGTACTTGAAATGATTAATTCAGGTGATTTTTCTTCTTCTTTAAGGTGCTTACCCATTCTAGGCGCGTCTCCTACTCCTCTTTGATTGAGCGGTCTATCATGGTCTTTTTGGCCCGTGTTCCAATCTGATTTTGCGTGTCTAATAATGTATAAGGTCTTCATGAATGCTGTTTAATAAATTTTATCATTGCATCTCTACTTTCTTCGGCAGACTCTGCAAAACCCATGTGCCCAGAATCTAAACTAGTCAATGTAATTTCCGTTCCTCTTGTTTGAGTCAAAATAGAATCGTACAAAACGGTATTGTCAAACTTGCCTGCAGTGATATGTATTCGTTTTTCATTTGCTTTTATTAGTTCTACATGATTTGAGCGAACCCTCATGCCTCTTAAGGAGCCTTGTGCTCCTGCAATCGGTGTTTGTAGCGCAATTGCTTGAAGCGCTTCCACATCTGCCTTAAAACGCTTTAAATTTGGTTTATAGAATAGGTTCTCAATAGCCGCTTGAATAAAAACTTCTGGAGACCTGTCAAATACCTTAACAGCCAACAACCTGTCTTTCCTTTTCTGTGGGTTATCATCAGTTGCTGTACTATTAAACAATGTTAAACTGTTCACAACGCTTGGTTGTTTATTTAATATTTCCAAACCTACATATCCACCCATGGAGTGGCCAACAATATGTGCTGACTTAACATTTTCATCAGCTAATAGTTCTAAAACCTTATCTGCACAAAACGACATCTCTATAGTTTCCTGAATACAACCAGAATGTCCATGACCAGGTAAATCAATATTTAAAATGAGATACTCTTTTTTAAAATATGGTATCAGTGCTTCCCATATCTTAGAACTACCCAAAAAGCCGTGTAACAAAACGATAGTTCCTCTGACCTCTTGACCTTCTCTAGTATAGTATAGTTTGTCTTCTATATTTGTCACCTTGTTTAAAATGGTTTTTGTTAGGAATTCTATCCAAAAATAAAATAATATTTTGTGAATTGACTTTTTTTAATATATTTGTTTACAACCTCTTATCATCATTATGAAAATAGACATCATTGACTTAAAAATATTAAAAGCTCTACAAGAAAATTCAAAAATTACCAATATTGAATTGAGTAAGAAAATTGGACTTTCTGCGGCACCAACACTAGGAAGAGTTCAAAAACTTGAAAAGTCAGGGCTAATTGAAAGTTATCACGCTAAAGTCAATATGGCTCATCTAGATCTTGGTTTTACGGCTTTGATACAGGTTTCATTAACTCGTCAGATAAGCAATGCTATTCAAAATTTCATAAAAGAAATCAATGCTATTGATAGTGTTGTAGAGTGTTATCAGTTGACAGGTAATTTTGATTACCAATTAAAAGTAATTGTAAAAGACATCCCAGCTTTTGACAGGTTAATTACTGATAAATTAAGTAAAATTGAAGAGATCAGACAGATGCAAACTTTAGTAGTTCTTTCTACTGTAAAGTCTTCACCTGTTTTGCCAATCAATTACGGAAAATCCAAACCTAAAAAGTAATGGATATTGAATCTTTTAGAGATTATTGTCTGTCCTTGCCACACACCACAGAAGGCTTTCCTTTTGATCAAAAAACGTTAGTATTTAAAGTAGCCAACAAAATGTTTGCCTTGACCGATGTGGAAGAATTTAGCAGTGTGAACCTCAAATGCGAACCTGAGAGAGCAATTTCTCTGCGTGAACAATACCCATGTGTGAAACCAGGCTATCACATGAACAAGCAACATTGGAATACTGTGGAAATGGATCATTCCATTAGTGATCAAATGATTTATTTATGGATACGTGAATCCTATGATTTAATTGTGGATTCTTTGCCAAAGAAACTTAAAATTGAACTGGGATTAATTTAAATGAATGTAAAAATCCATAGTAGTTGGGCAACTTATCTTAGTGAAGAATTTGAAAAGACATATTTCAAGTCATTGATAGATTTTTTAAAAACAGAATACGAAACAAAAACGATATTTCCACCAGGCCCTCAAATATTTGCCGCTTTTGACAGGTGTACGTGGGACAATGTAAAAGTGGTTATTATTGGCCAAGACCCATATCATGGTCCCAATCAAGCCAACGGTTTGTGTTTCTCCGTAGCAGACAATGTACCTCATCCACCCTCATTAATCAATATTTTCAAAGAACTAAAAAGTGACTTATCCTTGGAAATTCCAAAATCAGGCAACCTGGAAAGATGGGCAGATCAAGGAGTATTATTACTCAATGCCACACTAACAGTTGATGCACACCGAGCAGGTTCGCATCAAAAGAAAGGTTGGGAAACTTTTACGGACGCTGTAATACAAAAATTATCAGAAGAAAAAGAAGGAGTAGTTTTTCTATTGTGGGGAGGGTATGCCCAAAAAAAAGGAAGAAAGATTGACTCTCATAAACATTACGTTTTAAAATGTGGCCATCCCTCACCTTTAAGTGCTAATAGAGGATTTTGGTTTGGTAACCAACATTTTTCACAAACTAACAGCTTCTTGAAATCAAAAGGCGTTGATGGAATCGACTGGTAACTCTTTTTCCATTCCATATCTTAGTGACTACTAAAAGATATTCTATTAAATTTGCAATACAAAATCAAACATTATGACCGCTACATACGAAAACATAGTAACAGATATTAGAGATGCTGTACAATATATAACTATCAACAGACCCTCTCAATTGAATGCTTTGAACAAGCAAACCATCGAGGAATTGAGTGACGCTTTTCAAGAAGCTGAAGAGAACAAAACTGTAAGAGTAATTATCCTTACTGGATCTGGTGAAAAAGCATTTGTAGCAGGTGCAGATATAAAAGAATTTGCCAACTTCTCCGTTGAAGAAGGAAAGTTATTGTCTGCCGAAGGCCACACTAAACTATTCAACTTGGTAGAAAATCTTAATACTCCTGTAATAGCAGCGGTAAATGGTTTTGCCTTAGGTGGTGGTTTGGAATTAGCAATGGCATGTCACATCAGAATCGCTAGCGACAATGCTAAACTTGGTCTTCCGGAAGTGTCTTTAGGTGTAATCCCTGGTTATGGAGGAACACAAAGGTTAACTCAATTAGTTGGCAAAGGTAAGGCCAATGAAATGATCATGACTGCAGGTATGATAAGCGCTGATGATGCAAAATCTTGGGGATTGGTCAACGAGGTTGTTCCACAAGCGGATTTAATTACTTCATGTGAGAAAATGGCGTCTAAAATTGCAAGAAACTCTCCACGAGCTATCTCAGCTGCCATTGTTTCTGTTAACGCACAGTTCAAAGAAGGTGTGGATGGATACAAAACAGAAATCGCTGAGTTTGGAAAATGTTTTGGCACAAAAGATTTTGTAGAAGGAACCACTGCTTTTGTTGAGAAAAGAAAGGCTGTATTCACAGGGGAATAATGAACGTCATTCAAGTTAAAGGAATACGCTGTTATTCTTATCACGGCTGTCTTTCAGAAGAGACATTAATCGGAGGTCATTTTGAAGTAGATGTTGATTTATTTTGTGACTTTAAACCATCTGCTCTTTCAGACAATCTAGAACTGACAATCAATTATGTTGCTGTCAATCAAATAGTGGAAGAAGAAATGGCCATTCCTTCCAAATTAATTGAAACGGTGGCTTATCGAATTCTTAAAAGTTGTCAAGAACAATTCTCTATTCTAAAGAAAACGCGCATTGAAATTCGCAAAATTAATCCTCCTTTAGAAGGTGATGTGAGCCATGTAGCGGTAATTGTAGAAGAGTAAAATTATTGTTTAGACAAAAACTCGATGTTACGCATAAGGCCTGCGTATTTTGTTCTTTTTACCGGAGAGTCTTTAAATACAGTTGCAAACGTTTGCTGAGAAAGCTGCTCCCAATCCTTTTTATTCATATTTAATAGTTCAAGGTTTGGTATGAATTGTGGCTCATTGTGTTGTAAAGAAAAACGATTCCAAGGGCATACTTCTTGGCAGATGTCACAACCAAACATCCAATTATCAAACTGGCCTTTCATTTCTTGCGGAATAGCTTCCTTTAATTCTATGGTAAAATAGGAAATACACTTACTTCCGTCCACTACATATGGTTGAATGATTGCGCCTGTAGGACAAGTATCAATGCATTTTGTACATGTTCCACAGTAATCTTTAATAGGTCCATCGTAATCTAGATCAATATCCAATAAGAGTTCAGAAATGAAAAAATAACTCCCTTGCTCTTTTGTTATTAAATTCGTGTGTTTTCCTATCCAACCGAGACCAGATTTAGCAGCCCAAGCCTTATCTAATATAGGTGCAGAATCTACAAAAGACCTCCCCCCTACTTCACCTATCTCATCCTGAATAAACTGAAAAAGCTCATTCATTTTTTCTCTGATTACAAAATGATAATCCCTCCCAAAGGCATACATTGATATTTTTGGGGCATTTGGGTCTTTTTGCTTTTGTTCTGTATAATAGTTGTAAACAAGACTTACAACAGACTTAGTTCCCTCTTCCAGAAGTCTCGGATCTAATCTTTTGTCGAAATGATTTTCCATGTATTTCATTTCACCATGACTATTTGCCTTGAGCCAATTCTCCAATCGAGGAGCTTCTTCCTCCAAAAAGGCTGCTTTTGAAATGCCTACAAAGAAAAAGCCTAATTCCGATGCTTTGTTTTTGATTAATTGAGTTGCCAGAGATTTATTCATGGCCATAAATTAAAGTCTCATCCAAGTTAAACCAATTGAAAATGGATATAACGCAGGCCCTTTTCCTTCTTGGAAAATCGAAGTAAGTGAGTAAAATCCATGAAGGGCAACTTTCTTAAATCCAATTCTAACAGTTGGACCATAACGATACATTAATAAATTTCGAATATTATATACCTTAACCTTTGTTTCAGCATCCCTGAACTTAGTATGGCTATTAACTAAATACCCACCCTTAAAACCAAGATAAAGTCTAAAGTTGGCTACGCTTCTATCCTCCACACTTTCTTTCATTGACCTAATTCTAATCTCGAAAGGAACTTCTAAGTAATTTAAGTTTATCTTATTTTTATTGTACTCCAAACCATCTGGGTAGGGTTGCCAAACAGTGTGAATATCATTATTCGCATCAACCGTGTAAGAAAACCTTGCGTTGTGATGGATGTTTAACCCGCTATAGCCAACTCCAATTGCCCATGCTAAAGAACCTTTTTTATTTATTGGGTGATCATGGAATAGACTAACATTTACTCCAAAATTAAAATAGCCTTGTTCCACTCCCGCAGGTAATTCTTGAAACCTATCCGTATTGAAGTCTACTACCAGGTGGTCTATTCTTTCCGCTCCGTCACTGTATGCAGTCCACTTAAAGTACTTGAAAAGTCCTTGTGAAAAACTGGTTAAAGAACAGTTTCCAATAATTAGAATTAATATAAAGGTTTTTAAGTTCAATTTATTTTAGTTTTTGTTGCCAATTCCATGCATGCTGCATTGCGTCTTCCAATGAAAATTTTGGCTTCCAACCTAAACCGCTAACCACTTTTTCATTGTTTGCATATACAGTTACAGCGTCACCTTCTCTTCTTGGCCCAATTTTATAATTTAATTTTAAATTATTCACCTTTTCAAACGCTTGAATTACATCTAGTACGGTAGAGCCTACTCCTGTTCCGACATTGTATATAACAACTGCTTCTTTACTGTTTTTTGCTGCTTCAATAGCTTTTACATGTGCGTTGGCAAGATCCACAACGTGGATATAATCTCTAATACATGTCCCATCTGTAGTATCATAATCATTTCCGTGTACCGTAAGTTCTTCCCTTAACCCAACCGCTGTTTGCGTAATATATGGGACTAAATTATTTGGAACACCGATTGGCAACTCCCCTATTAAACCACTTGAGTGTGCTCCTATAGGATTAAAATATCGTAAAAGTGTAATTTTCAATTCTGGGTTAGCGTAAGCCGTGTCTTGGCAAATTCTTTCGCAAACCTGTTTAGTATAACCATAAGGTGATGCCGTATACCCCATTGCTGTGGTCTCTTTTACAGGTGTCTCTTCTGGTTCTACGTATACAGTACATGAAGATGAAAAAACAAAATTCGTCACATTATTCTTAATACAGGTATCCAAAATTACCACAAGTGACCCTAGGTTATTCTGATAATATTTTAAGGGATTCGCAACTGATTCACCTACCGCTTTGTCTGCAGCAAAATGTATTACGCCAGATGGTTTATGCTTTTCAAACACCTCTTGTAGTTTTTCTTGATTAGCACAATCAAAATTATAAGCTATTATTTTTACTCCTGTAATTTCCTGTAGTCTATCCAAAATAAATTTCTCAGAATTTCTGAAATCATCAATTATTATTGGATTATACCCTTCCTCAATTAACTCAACAACTGTATGAGACCCAATAAATCCTGCACCACCTGTAACTATAATATTTCCCTTGCTTTCCATACCTAAAATAATACGTAAAAGTAATGAGAATAATTCAAGTCTTCAAATTTAATAGGCGCTCCAACAGATTGGTTAAAACGTTTATTGTGAAGATAACTACAAACCTTAAAAAGAATGGTGATAAAAAAACAAAGGCCGCACGTGAAACGTTGCGGCCTTCTAACCAATGAAACAACTCAATAAAACCTTTAAAGGGTTGTTATAAAGCCAATTTAATTCATGCCTAACGACTTCTTTTGAAAGTCGTACTTATCTCGCAATGAGACAATGATTCGTCCTTGCTTCATTTTAGAAGCTTTGATCAAATCTGTTTTGTTTTCGCTCTCAAGGATATCTAAAATCTCTTGTTGAACTTCTACGGGCATTTTTTTCATAACACTTATTGTGTGTGTTTATTTGACTGCAAAGATAAATAAAGTTTATTCTAACAAAAAAATGAAACAATGTTAATTTTATGTTATTTGCGATATTTGAATTAAAATTCTAATATTTACACATATTAACATATAATAAATTGATTTTTTACAAATAGTCACTATATAATTCTTCATTTATTGTGTTGGAGAAGTGGTTTTAGTCGAAACAAAAGACAAATTGGTCTTTGTTTTTTGATTGTTTATCTTTTTTAAGTTGGTTTGGTCGATGAAATTTAAAAGGTTATCGATAAGGTTCAAAAATACTATCTTTGCGTCCTTAATAAATTTTATATGGATTTTTGGATTAAAGCAGCGCAGTTATTACTGAGTTTATCTATACTTATTGTTCTTCACGAGTTAGGACATTTCATTCCCGCCAGGCTTTTTAAAATAAGGGTAGAAAAGTTCTATCTGTTTTTTGATGCCGGTTTTTCTTTGTTAAAATTCAAGAAGGGTGATACAGAATATGGTATTGGGTGGCTTCCTTTGGGTGGTTATGTAAAGATTGCAGGAATGATAGACGAAAGTCTAGATGAAGAGCAACTTGCTGCAGAGCCTCAAGAGTGGGAGTTTAGGTCAAAACCTGCTTGGCAAAGGTTAATCATAATGTTAGGTGGTGTTACTGTGAATCTCGTATTAGGTTTTCTTATCTATATGATGCTTTTGTTTGTTTGGGGACAGGACTATGTGAAGCCGGGCAACATTACTCATGGTTTTGCTGCTTCGCCAATCATGGAAGAATTAGGTTTTCAAGATGGAGATCAAATTATGAAGATTGATGGTGAGGTTCCGTTTGATGTTTTAGATGTGAACAAAGAAATCATGTTTCACAATGCAAAAACGATTACTGTAATTCATCCAAACGGAAGTGAAGAAACCATTACAATTCCTGAAAATACAGACATGGCTTTGTTTAAGTCAGACGAAATGAAGCCGTTTACTCCTAGAGACAAAAACCCAATATTGGATAGTGTATTCGCAGACAACCCAGCAATTAAAGCAGGCTTTAAAAATGGCGACAAGGTGGTTTCCGTAAATGGTCAGACAATTACTTATTGGGATGAGTTTACTGATGTTGTGCACAACAACAAGGAAAAAGAAATTTCTATAACTGTTTTAAGAGATAATGAAGAATTGTCTATAGCAGTTACTCCAACAGACAAAGGAACAATTGGGGTGCAAAGAATGATGGAGCTTGAAGACATTATGACTATAGACCACAAAGACTACGGATTCGGAGAAAGCATCGCTACAGGGTTTTCTTATGGAGCGGGAACTTTAAGTGATTATGTTACTCAGTTTAAATTTGTATTCACCAAAAAAGGTTCTACCGGAGTTGGTGGTTTTGGTGCCATTGGAGGTTTATTTCCAAGTTCGTGGGATTGGCAAGTTTTCTGGGAAAGAACAGCGTTCATTAGTATTATTCTTGCTTTCATGAACATCTTACCTATACCAGCATTGGACGGAGGGCATGTGTTATTCTTAATCTACGAAATGATTTCTGGAAAACCAATGTCTATGAAAATAGAGGCAAAGAAATTCTATTTGGGGACAAAAGACGTATCTATTTTTGCAGGATGCAATACCATTTTGCAGAAGGAAAAAGATGGACTTTTCCCCTATGAAACTGATGGTCTGATTTTCACACCGGCAGAATTTGGAGTGGGTGGTAATCGCAGAGGCGAAGC
>CAJYBK010000009.1 GCA_913064955.1 uncultured Flavobacteriales bacterium | reverse complement strand
GACTAATTTTAATTCATCAAAATTGAACACTTGCTGCTTTAACTCTTGTAGAAACTTTGATTTAGTCAATGCTAGAAATTTTGGAATATCCAGTTTGCCGGAAGGATAAACCTCTCCTACTCCATATGGTTGGTCTACTCCATCTACAGGGATTGTGGATAAACCCATCCAATCCTTGTAGCCGTCTTGCTTCATTTTAGCCATCCAATCATTCTGTTCTTCAATGGATCCAAAAGGTCGTTTTAATCTAAAAGCTTCAAAAAATTGCTCGCCCCATTTTTTCTCCAATTGTCGATAGTAAGAAGAAGCATAAGTTATGAATTCCAAAGAACGCCATGACTCGATCATTCTCTTAAAAGACATAGGATGCATAATCCCTCCTGCAGCCATAGACGCGCTGCTTTTGTGATGATTATCTATGATTTGAAAAGAGTATCCGCGAGAACTAATTTCTGTGGTAATAATACTTCCTGCCAATCCTTGACCAATTATCAAATAATCTATGGTCTGGTTAGACTTCATGTAATATCCCTGAAAACAAACATTATCCCAAATACAATGAAAAAGATTCCAATTACAACTGATATATTAGAAATCATTTTGGGTGTCATTTTAGTTTTCAATTTTCTAGCAAAGTATATTTTGAGCAAATCAATCCCAAACATTGTAAGCAAGGTAGCTCCAAAATAATAGATCATTTGACTTTCGGTAATATGCAATTTTTCCGTTGCTGCCGTACAGGCCGCAATCCAATAAATCAATACTCCAGGATTAATAGCGTTAAGACCTATTCCTTTTAAAATTAAGCCAATAGCTGTTCTTTTACGAAACCTACTCTTTACTACTGGTTCTTCATTCAAGACCTCATCAATATCTATTGGCTTCTTCTTTTTAGGCTTATCTCTGGAAATAATCGACACCACACCCATTGTTACAAACACAGCAGCTGCTATATATTTCACATAGGAATTGTCGCTAAGGATTTCATTAACTTTTTGTGCAAAGAAATACGCAAGTAACAAATACAGAATATCACTGATGATTACACCAATATCAATAAAAATAGCATTCTTAACTCCTTTTTTGATACTAGTTTCTAGCAACAAGAAAAACACCGGCCCAATTAAAAAACTGAGGATAATTCCCGATAAGATGCCGTTGAGTAAGATATATCCCAAAATAGAAAAGGTTTACTACAAAAATAGCGAAAGAACATTAAACATATTGCTATAAAACAAAAAAAGACCATCTTGAAATGGTCTTTTAGAATGAATTTAAATGTTGAAATTAATATCCTGCAACTGGATACCAAATTTCTGACATCCATTTTGAAGTATCAGCTTCGGTTCCTGGATCTGTAATATAAACCTCCCAAGGTCCACCTATGGCATCATTACCTGTAGTAGCAAAGTAATCATTGATTTCCATATGTGCAGATTCCATTGATTCATACGAACCAAAGTGTGTGTATTTTAAAGCTTGTCCTGAAGGTATTGTCATAACTTCGATTCCTTCTGTGCCTACAGTACCAGGGGCAACCGGAATCCCTGCAGCAAAAACAGAGTAAGACAAAGTGTCCCAAGTCATCCACTGAGTAAGAGGCGCTCCTGCAAAGTTGATATTGTTTGCAGTCATATACGTGACAATCTTACCGTAATCAGCTCCCATTTTAGCGGACATTTGATCCATTTCTTCCATTGTGATGCTATCCAGTACAGCAAGATATGTTATGTCTTCATTTTTTGTTACCTCCCATCCTTTTGGAAGTGCGTCTGAAGTCTCTACTACTTCAACAGTTTCAACTGCAGTAGTATCCTTAACTTCATTGTTGTCTTCTGCCGTTTCTTCCGCCTCTGAACAAGATGTCATCACAGCAAGAGAAATACATGCAATTGCGTAAATAATTTTTTTCATAGTTTTATAAATAATTGCAACAAATTTATAAAAAAACAAAGCGCTGATAAAAATTAATTTATCAACGCTTTGCAACCTTTATTTAACCTACTAACTATGAAAGTTCTTATTTGGACTTCAAGTTGTATTCTAACAATTGAAGTTGTAAATCATTTACTCGAGTAATTGTTTGGAAGTACTCTTTCAAATTTCCTGTTTTCATTAAAGAAATTGCTAATTCTTTAAGAGAGTTGTATTGTGTTTGTATTGCTTCCATGATTTAATGTTTTACTGTTTGATAGGAGTAAAACAAATGGCGTGCCAAAAATAAAAAAGGGAGTAAAATCGTATTAATTTCACTCCCTTTAAATATTGTTAATCTTTGAATTACTATTCTCTTTTCTTGCTAATTAAGGTAAGAATGGCAGCAACGACAAATGCAATTACTGCAAATGATATCATCCATATTATCATCCTATAGACACTCCACAGAATAAGTAGTCCTGCAAAAATGAGGACAAAATTTAGTATAAATCTGTTTTTCAAGGTGCTGCTTGAACTTTCTCATCAATTAAAACATATGCCGAGATGTCTACATCTGGCCATGTCACCGCTACATCTCCTTCTCCTCTGTGTTTTTCTTCACAAACGGTATTCAATGCATCCAGCGCTACTTGCGCCTCCCAATCTGGCACATTGATATTCCCATGAAGTAGAAAAGTAAAGTTGTCTTTAGTATACGACCAATCCAATTCCTTTTCAACCTCTTTTCCATTCATAGTAATCGCCACAGTGGCCTTTCCTTCTGTTTCTCCTTTTAAACTTTTTAAAGTTGCCACAATATTTTCTGTTTCCAACATGGATCCAAAGAATGATGCTATGATTTTTCCATCTCTTGCTTCATCTCCAGTTTTTGTTGATCCTACAACTATTGATACGGAAGTTCCAATCATCAAATCTTTAATACTAGCTGCTTCATTATGGTAACCTGTCATTGTGAAGTTTTCAAACGCACCATTTACACCCACTTTCTCCGCCAACTTAAATCCAATCCATTTTACTTCAGCAGTTTCAGGCAAAACAGAAAATGTTGTAATTGTATTTTCAACTACTTCAGGAGTACTAACTTCTTCCTTACCAGCTTCTTTTTCTGATGTTTTTGGCTCTTCACCGCAACTAGTCATTAACATTCCAACAATGGCCGCAGATAATAGTGATTTTGAAATTTTCATTTGAGATATAAATTAGTTTGTTACAAAGATACAGATTGAAATACAAAAAGTATTCAAAGGACTCAATATTAACCTAATCGACTAATATCTTTAACCTTTCTAAGTCGCCATTGGACAATCTAATTTGAACCGCATAACTACCCTTAGTAAGTTTCGAAGCTTCCAAGACATAGTTTTTGGAACATCCTTTAGATGTTAAGACAGACATATGATTAGGGTCAAACAGTTCTATCAGTTTTATTTTCTTTTTAGCAGATTGAAAAATATATGCATTTCCTTGTACTCTTACAGATAGATTTTTTGACTGACCTTGCACCCTGCTTAAGGAATAAGCAAAAGGGAGTTCAGTCAACTCACCTTTGAAATCAACGCTTCCCAGCTTCATTCTTTCACTAGAGCAAAAGACGGTTTTACCATCCGAACACAATCCCTCAATCTGAAAACTACTTTCTACAGACAAGTTGGCGATCGAAATTACATTATGATCTAATGATTGATGAGTAGTAATGATTGATCCTATGAAAGGATCTTCACCGTATCCCACCATAAATAATTGATTTTTATTTGGAACAAAAAATGCGTCCGTTACTTTTCCAGGTAAGACCAAACTCTCATGTGATGTTAATTCGTAATCACCAGGGAAAATAGGAAGTTTATATACTAAACAGGTATCACTGCGCCAGTTCTTGTTAAACAAGACTAAACTATCATTCATAAAAACCATTGCTTCCGCATCATACAAAGTATGATGTGGTTCAGATTTAAATGATGTCTGACTCTTATAACTATATGTAATGACCTCTGATTTTACAGATTTCTCACTTAAAAAGTCCTTTGTCCTAATCTTATAAATAGTTAGATCCTTTCTAGTTCCACTGTTGTTACCAATGTCTCCTATATAGATATGTTGGTCGTCATTAGTTATGGCTTCCCAATCCTTATTAGTTGCATTTTTTATTGATACGGTTCGTTTTATTGATCCGTCTAAAGTATCAATTTCATATAATTCGGGCTCACCACCACTGTCATTAAATGTGATAAGCCTACCTTCTACGAATAACAAACCTGAAGATTCTGCTAAAGACTTTTCCAATGTAGTTATTGTTCTACCTTTATATGTTTGCCCGTAATTGATTATGGTGGCACATATTAATAATGTGCCAATAAACATTCTCATTAGATACATTTGAAATAGTCGAATGGTTCTTTACAATCTTGACATTGATAGAGAGCTTTACATGCGGTGGAGCCAAACTGACTTATCATTTTAGTGTGAGTGGACTTACATTGTGGGCAGATGACATTTTTTTTGGATTCACCAATTAAATATTTCTTATCAGTGGTTTTTTCTTCAGGCGGTGCAATACCATAATTTTGCAATTTCAACTTTGCTTCTTCCGACAACCAATCGGTAGTCCAAGGGGGATCATAAGTAATGATAATTTCCACATCTTCGTACTTATGCTTCTTCAAAGTAGCGACTATATCGTCCTCAAACTGAGTCATTGCCGGGCAGCCAGTATAAGTTGGTGTAATTGTTACTACCACCTTTTCACCTTTTAATTCCACGTTTCTAATTACACCTAAATCTGTAATTGTAAGCACAGGTATCTCAGGGTCTGGAATTTCTTTTATTAAATCCCAAATCGCGGATGTATTTTCTTTAGCAGTTGACAAGGGCGAGTTCTTTTATTCTTTTCACCATTCCAACTAATCCATTTGCTCTTGTTGGTGAAAGATGTTCTTGTAATCCAATTTCTTTAATAAAGTTTAGGTCTGCTTTGACCACTTCTTCCGGGTTCTCATTGTTTAGCACTCTAATAAGCAGTGCAATTACTCCTTTGGTAATAATGGCATCACTATCTGCCGTGAAAGACAATTTATTCTCTTTGATTTCAGCATCCAGCCACACTCTTGATTGGCAACCTTTAATTAAGTTTTCATCCAATTTTCGAGCATCATCAATAAGCGGTAAATCTTTCCCAATCTCTATGATATATTCGTACTTGTCCATCCAATCCTCAAACATGGCGAACTCTTCAATAATCTCTAATTCCTTATCTTGTATGCTCATGATTTCAATATTAATGTTGATGCACTACTTCCAATAATGTTCGGAATGCTGCAAACTTCCCATTGTATTTGTCGGTATGCTCTTTTTGTAATGTTGGAGCGTGCTTTTCTTGATACTCATCCAAATCTGCCATGCTTGTACAAGAGTATTGCACAGCATAAGATATACCTCCTTCAGATTCAGCCAATATTTTGCAAATCTTATTGTCCAAAAAACAACCAGTCTTCATGACATCAGGAATATGTTTTTCCTTCATCCATTGCAACCATTCTTGCTCTACGTCCTCTTCGATTATTACAGTGACATTATAAATTACCATACTAAAATTGTTTTTACAAAGATACTAGAAGGAAAACAAAAAACCCTCACATAAATGTGAGGGCCTGTAAATTATCCACCGTTTCTTCCACCTACAGTTGGTTTAACTGTTGGCGATGCTTTGGGTTTGATTACTGGTTTTGTAACCGTCTTTTTATCCGTTCCGCCTCCAGTACTTTTCGGAGTGCTAGTATTCGTTGGCACAGTAACTTTCGGCTTGGTGCCTGTAGGCTTGGTAATTGTTGGTTTAGTAGCCGGCTTCACTGTCATCTTCTTTTCGATTTCAGTCAATTTACCTTTTGCATAAGTTGAATTAGGCTTATAACCTAATGCTTGCGTATAATACGTCTTAGCTGTACTGTATTTTCCAGCCTTGAAATATAAATCTCCTTTTTTAATTAAATCATTATAACCTTTTTCTTTGGCTGCTGCTTCTTGTTGTGCTTTAGCCTTAGCTGCAGCTTCCTGCTCCGCTTTGGCTTTCGCTGCAGCTGCTTGTTGTGCTTTCAACTTTGCCGCTTGCTCTGCTTTGGCTTTAGCAGCAGCTTCCTGCTGTGCCTTTGCTGCTGCATCTTGTTGTGCTTTTAACTTAGCTGCTTGTTCTGCCTTTGCTTTAGCCGCTGCATCTTGCTGTGCTTTCAATTTTGCTGCTTCTTCTGCTTTAGCCTTAGCAGCCGCTTCCTGCTGTGCTTTTAATTTAGCCGCTTGTTCCGCTTTCGCTGCAGCCTCATTCTTTGCGTTTGCTTCCACTTCCTTTCTGATTTGCTCAATTTCTTGAAGCCTTTGCTTAGGATACGACTCAGTAGGCTTTAACTCTAACGCATTAAAATAAGCATTACTTGCGGCACTATAATTTTTTGCATTATAATATGAGTCAGCCTTTTGAATTTCAGAACTATACTTTTCGTTTAGAATTCTTGTTTTTTGTCCATTTGCATCTTGTGTTCCTTGCTGACCAATGTTGGTTCCATTGCCGTTTCCATTTCCATTTTCATCATCTGTATTTCCAGACGGATCATTAGAGCCATTTGGTCCACCACCTCCTTGTCCAGGATTACTTGAATCCACACCATCTTCATTATTGCCATGACCATTGTTTCCGTTTCCTCCTGCATTAGGTTTAGTCCCTCCTGTAGTAATCGTACCGTTTCCACCTCCAAAATTTCCTCCACTATTACTAGTAGTATCTACTACGTTTGGGTCGGAAGTACCTGAACTTGGATCGTGAATTTCTTCTTCACTTCCTCCTTCACCTTCTCCCTCGTTTGAAGGATTCTGAATCGTGTAGGTAAGATTAACTACAACTTCATCGCTTCCACATTCATTCTTTGCCATTACCACTAATTCATTACTTCCTTGTGCCAATGTTAAATTCAATGTTAATACTCCAGAAGCAGCATTATAATTTTGATTAATGTAAGCATTGTTTAACTTGGAGAATACTTGAGCTTCGCTTGAGATATTCATCACCCTAATTGAAACAGTCTCCGTTGGATTAGTAGTTGCTATTTGCGTAGTATTTGGCGATAGCATTGATACACTTGGTGCTTCACATGGTGGAGCAGGTGGCGTATATTCAATTACAATAGTTTGAGATGCCGTTGCAGTTCCACAACTATTAGAAGCAATTATTTGGTAGGTATTAGCACCTGGGTTCAAAGTAACATTACTATTGAAACTTCCTGTACTTGGACTAAAAGTAAAGTTGGAAGAGTTTTGCCCGTTTGCCGTGAAACCAACAGTTGTTGTATTACTAAATGTCCCAGCAATTACAGCTGTGTTATCTTCAGTAGTTACTGATATAGTTGGGTTCCCTCCAGCCTTAGTCAATCTCTGAGGCGCTGTCATAACGATTGTAGGATCATCACATTGATTACTAACTTCTTCAATAATAATTATTTCCGCATTATCTTGAGCAGTTCCGGCATTGTTGGTGGCTTTAACCAAAACTTGGTGAGAACCTATTGCCAAACTCAAGTTGAAAGAAACCTGTTTCGTGTTATTGTTAAAGTTGAAATTATTAATTGACTGCCCATCCAATAAAACTTGAACACCTGCAGCACTCGCCACATTAGTTACATTTGCCTTCACGTTTACATTTCCATTTGTGGTAGAATGCGGTGTTGGACTTGGATTAACAATTGTGACAGTTGGCGGGGCAATTGGAGCAGTATAAATAATTACCATTTCCGCTTCTGTAGTTCCGCAGTCATTAGTTGCTGTCACCTTAAATGTGTTTGTCCCTTCCGCAAGACTTAAGTTTGCACTTATTGTACCTGTTGCATCATCAAACACACTTCTTAAAGAAGAGTTGTTTAACTTGCAAGAAATCTGAGTAGCAGAAGTAACTCCCAGTATACTTGTACTTGTAGATAGTAATTTAGGTCCAGTGTAGTTATGCGGACTATTTCCTGGAGACATAAAGTTTATCGCAGGCTTGTCGCAAGGTATTTCTTTTGGGGAATAAATAAATGTTAAATTCTGAGTCTCAGTACCACAGTTATTTGTAGCAATTATTTGATAAGTATTGGCTCCCTCTTTTAAATGTAAGAAACTTTCAAAATGACCTGTACTTGCGTTGTAATTGTATCCTGGAGAAGACTGTCCATCAATTTTAAAATCAACACTATTGGCATTTGATATTTTACCAACTATCGCTCCTTTACTATCGGAAGTATTTATAGTCAAACTATTACCAACCAACAACGTCTTAGTGGATGTCTTTGGCTGAGTAAGCGCTATTGTAGGCTCATCACAGCCTACTACAGGTTCCGTATAAATAATCGTTTGAGATTTTGACGCAGTACCTACATTATTTGTCCCAGTAATTTCTATTACATTTGCTCCAACTAGAAGGTTGGCAGTATAAACAAATTTGTCTGTTACATGATCAAATGTGAAGTTTGTAATGCTTGCTCCATTAAATTTAGCACTTACACCTGAAATGTTATCTACATTAGAAATTGTAGCATTTACAATCTGTGTTCCAACCGTTGTGTTATGAGGATTAGAATTTGGATTAGTAATATTTACAACAGGTGGCATTTGGTTTTGTACCTCCTGACGGATTACAATTTGATCATCTGAATCACTTCCAGAACTATTAGTTGCGGTTATTTTAAAAATATTATTACCAGTAACTAAGTTTACATTGAATGCTACTTGTTTAGTCGTGCTATTGTATGTAAAGTTGGTCAAGTTTTGTCCATTAAAATTGATGGTAATGTAATTTTTGGAAGTAACATTAAGTACCGCAGCAGTAATTGTCATGTTACTTGCAGATGTGTTGTATGGAGTCACAGAAGGTACTGTAAAGTCAACTACTGGCAATGGCATTACTTCACTAACTCTATAGATAATCGTTGTCGACTTAGAGTCTGTTCCAGCAGTATTTGTTCCTATAACTTGAATTACATTAGCTCCTACAATTAAATTAGCAGAGAACGAAATTTTCTTTGATGAATTATCAAAAGAAAAGTTAGATAAGTTATTTCCATTAACTATCACTTTCACACCACCTTTAGACATAACGTGTTGGGCAGATGCTTGAATCACCTCAACCGGAGAGTTTGTATTGAAAGGGTTAGAGTTTGGCTTATGAATAGTTACAACAGGTGGTTTAATGGCTGCTGGTTTTTTGTAAATAATATTTACCGTTTTCACATCACTACCTACAGCGTTTACACCTTTAATAGTTATGGTGTTATTCCCTTCTTGCAATAGTACAGCAGATGTCAGTACTTTATTACTTGTACTATATGTAAAGCTATTTGAGTTAACTCCATTAACAGTAAATGTAATGTTTCCTTTACCTAAAACGTTTAGAACAGATGCTACCACATTAAAAGGAGCCTGTGTAACAGTGCTTGAAACAGCGGAAGGATTGCTAAAACTTACAATAGGCGCTGGCGCAGTTGTAAACTCTTCCGGCATTTTGTAAATTATAATTCTAGAATCTTTATCTGATCCGGCAGTATTAACTCCTGTAATTTCGAATGTGTTATTACCAGGTTGTAGATACACTTGAGCAGAAAACTCATTGCTTGAAGGATTGTATGTAAACCCATTTGTAATCAATCCGTTTTGCTTAAATGTGACACCACTTACGGCAGCAACATTATATATTTTTGCCTTTATTGTATATGCTGAATTATGCACAACCATATTATTATTAGCCGGGTTATAAATATTCACCAACGGCTTGCTTTCTTGCGTAATATTAGATGGTGGAGGTGTAGTATTGGTATTATTAGGTGGTGTAGTCCAATTATTTGGGTTGTTATTAGAAACAGGTTTGTATGTTTCACCTCTTCCTAATAAATTCCATCTAAAATTTAATGCTGTATAATGGTATTTATCCATTTTTGCGTCAGCCAAATTATTGAGTGACCCTCCATCAAATTCATCACCTAAAATATCATATGCAATTTTGTGTTCAACACCTATAGAGAAGCTTTTTGTTATTTGGTAACCTAATCCAAAACCTAAAGAAGGTACTAAACTCCATTTTTTATTTTGCAATGTTGTTTCAAAATTACGGTCACTCTCAAATCTAAGATCTGTAGCGATTGCTTCTGCAGAGTTTTGGATAAATGATGAATCATACACATGAAAATTACCATTATTATCATACAAATCTGACTCAACCGTATACTGTGTGGCGCCAATTCCTCCAAAACCATAAAGAATAATCCCAGTTTTTTCACGTAAACGGTGTAATGTTATAACCCCTTCAAGGGATAATTCATTTAATTTCATTTTATAATTACGAAACACGATTGAAGTTGTATCTCCAGTAATTGTCGAGTCGTAAACAGGAACTCCTACCCAACCATAATTAGAACTTCCTAAATATCTTCCTCGAAGATCAAAAGCTAGAAACGCTCCCTCTTTTTCGTAAAGTGACTTACCTAATGTAAACCCTCCACCAAAACCAGCGTATGGTTTTGAAAATTCAGAAGTTCCGCCAAAGCCTTCTTTGGGTTGCCATGTACCTCCTAAGTTGAATCCTAAATTCCAACCTCCATCTCGCTCGTAATTTACAAACTGGGCACTGGACTGAATTGCCATAAATGCAATAGATAATAGTAGTAGTAATTTTTTCATAATATAGAAATTAGCTTTGTAAACTTTGATTACTCAAAGACTGTACCAAAGGGTCAAAAATAATCGTTTAAAGTGGTTAAATCTGTAATTCACCGAATTATTTGGTCAATTAATAGTATTTTAATCTAATTAAAGCCTCTCATAATTCCTTTTTCGGAACTTTGAATAAACTCAATTATTTGTGTTTTTTCTGAATTAGGAGACAACTCTTTTTCGGCAATTTCAATTGCCTTGGACATGTTGTTATTTTGAACATATATTATTCTGTAGGTGTCTTCCACATTCATAACTTGCTCATCTGTAAATCCTCTTCGTCTTAAGCCTATTGAATTCACCCCTACATAAGACAAAGGCTCCCTTGCTGCTTTAACAAAAGGAGGAACATTCTTTCTTACCATTGAACCTCCAGCAATAAAAGCATGATCTCCGATGTGTACAAATTGTTGCGTCCCTACCATTCCTTCAATCACCACGTGGTTACCTATCGTTATGTGTCCTGCGAGTTGTGTGCTATTGGCTATTATCACATTATTCCCGATAATACAATCATGGGCTACGTGCACATATGCCATTAGTAAGCAATTGTCACCAACTACAGTTTTGAATTTGTCAGCAGTTCCTTTATGAATAGTAACGCATTCTCTTATAGTTGTGTTGTTTCCTACGTGCGTAGTGGTATACTCTCCTTTATATTTGAGATCTTGCGAAACGGCAGATATAACTGCTCCAGGGTAAATTTTACAATCAGACCCTATTCTTGCTCCATCAAAAATAGTAACATTGGGACCGATCCAAGTGTTATCACCTATTTCAACGTCACCATAAATACAACTAAATGGTTCGATAGTAACATTTTTACCAATTTTTGCATCGGGGTGAATAAATCTTGGAATCGAATCTGTCATTTTATACTCTATCTTTTATTACTTGTGCCAACATTTCGGCTTCCATTACTACTTGGGAGTTAACATAGGCTTTTCCTCCCATGTGAACGAGACCTCTTCTCATTGGAGATAATAAACTTAATTCAAATACGACCGTATCTCCTGGAATTACCTTTTGCTTAAATTTAACATTATCAATTTTCATGAAATACGTTGAATAAAACTCAGGATCCTCTACCTTACTTAATGCAAAAATACCTCCCACTTGTGCCATAGACTCTATTTGAAGCACACCTGGCATCACAGGATTACCGGGAAAATGACCTGTAAACTGTGGTTCATTCATGGTAATATTCTTCACACCAATAATACCATCTTCGGTGATTTCCATAATTTTATCTACCAACAAAAAAGGATACCTATGGGGTAACATCTTTTCAATGTCTGTGATATTGTATAATGGCTCCTTAGTCAAGTCAAATTGCTTACCTAATTTAGCTTGCGCCTTCATTAAGTTCTTAATAATTTTCGCAAATGAAGTATTTCCAGAATGTCCTGGTCTTGCTGCTAGTACATGGCCTTTAATTGGTTTTCCAACTAATGCCAAGTCACCAATAATATCCAGTAACTTATGCCTAGCTGGCTCATTAATGAATTTAAGTTTTATGTTGTTAAGCGTATTTCCTTTAATCTGAATATTATGATCTTCTTTGCCCAACAACTTAGCTAATTCATCTAATTCCTCTTGCGGAACATTGTCTCTTTCGACCAATACAATGGCATTATCAATGTCTCCTCCTTTAATAAGGCCTGCCTTGGCCAAGGCTTCTAATTCACTTAAAAAAACAAAAGTTCTACATGGTGCAATTGCATCTTTAAATTCTGTAATTTCATACATCGAAGCATGTTGAGTTCCTAATACTTCAGAATTGTAATCCACCATAACAGTAATTCTAAAATCATCGTATGGGATTGCCAACATCTCTACTCCTTTTTCAAGGCATTCAAAAGGTTGGTTCTCTCTGAACTCGAAAAAATCTCTATCTGCGTTTTGCTCCTTTGCGCCAACTCTTTCTATGGCTGTCACAAATTCTACCGCACTACCATCCATGATAGGCATCTCTTCATTGTCCACTTTAATCAATGCATTATCAATCTGCATTCCATATAAAGCAGCTAATACATGCTCTGTGGTACAAACTTTAGCTCCATTCTTTTCTAATGTAGTTCCTCTTTGAGTATCCGTCACCAAATCTGCATCTGCAGGTATAATTGGTAGACCTTCCAAATCAATTCTTTGAAATTTATATCCAAAATTCTCGTCAGCCGGTTCTATTGTTAAATTAACTGGTTTACCAGTATGCAAACCTACGCCCTTGAATGAAATAGACTCATTCAATGTATGTTGTTTAGTATTCATCTATCCTTTAATAGTTTTTTGCAAATCTAATATTTGTTCTCTTAATTTAGGCAAGCTTCTGAATAGAACGTACGACCTCTTATAATCTCCAACACTAAAAGCAGGAGATCCTTGCATTATAGCACCTTCTTCTTTAATATCTTGCCCGATACCACTTTGTGCCGCAATCTTAACACCATCTGCAATGTTCAGATGTCCCACAATTCCAACTTGACCACCAATCATCATGTTTTTACCTAGTTTTGTTGAACCTGCGATTCCTGTTTGTGCCGCAATTACGGTGTTCTCTCCAATTTCAACATTATGAGCAACTTGAATTAAATTATCTAATTTGACTCCTTTTCTAATGACAGTTGACCCCATTGTTGCCCTGTCAATAGTGCTATTAGACCCTATTTCAACATGGTCTTCTAGAACAACATTTCCAATTTGAGGAACTTTTTGATAGTTGTTAGCAGAGTTTGGAGCAAACCCAAAACCATCCGATCCAATAATAACACCTGAGTGCAATGTGCAATGAGCACCAATTTTACAATTATTATACACTTTAACGCCTGAGAAAAGAGTTGTGTTATCAGCAATAGAAACTCCGTCCCCTATATAGCAATGCGGATAGATTTTGACATTATTACCCAATTTAACTCCATTACCAAGGTAAGCGAAAGCCCCGATGTAACAATCTTCAGAAACTTCAACTCCTTCTGCAATAAAACTTGGTTGCTCTACGCCCTCTTTATGTTGGTTAACCTGATCATAAATGCTTAACAATTTGGTCAAACATTGATAAGCATCATCTACTTTAATAAGTGTTAAGGACTGAGGCAAGGTAGATGTAGGTATAAAAGTTCGATTAACTAATGCGATTGTTGCCTTTGTATTATAAATAAAAGATTCGTACTTAGGATTGGCAAGAAAAGTAATGGTGCCTTCCATACCTTCCTCAATTTTTGCCATATCATTAACCGTAGCTTCCGGGTTACCCACTATATCTCCTTGCAACAATTCGGCAATTTGCTTTGCTGTAAAATTCATTAATTTCCTTGTTAAACTAGTCTACTTTTATCAAATTGAAATCCATCCCTAACATATCCTGAAACTCCTCTCCAGAATCTAGCATGTCTTCATCCATTGCATCGTAATACCAATTTAAGACAAAGTTTATGTTCTCAATTTTAGCTATTTCACCTAATGCAATAATAATGTCCATTAAGTACTTTGCAGAAGATGAATTGAAATATTCAAATTCGAAATTAGCAGTTACATTAATTTTACCTCCTTGGTCTTTCAAAAAGTACAAATGCTTTTCATATTCCTTAATCCATTCCAAAATAGGCAAGTAGAATTTCCTAACATCTTCCGGCCTAGAATCTCCTTTGAAACTTATCACATTTGTACTGTTATCCATTAAAACTTCTGGAGTATTATCTGTACTTTCAAGAACTAATTTTTCCATAACTAAACTACGCTTGTACTAAAACATTTAAACTAAAAAACTGTTTTGATTCGGTATACTCTGCAAAAGAATAATCTAAAATACTTCCTGACTTAAGGGCTATATCAATCATTCCCATTCCTGCTCCACCTTTATCACTCACTTCTGTAACCAAAAGAGTCTCTCTATATTTATTCTTCAACCCTTCTTGATCAAGGTTATTGATTTCATCCAAATGTGATTTTCGAGCAGAAACATCTTCATTCAAAATTGAATTACCAATTGCCACAACAAAAGCGTCTTCCCGTTTCTTAAGAACAAAAATTCCTTCATTATTTTCATTTGAAACATTATCCTTTCTGCTTGAATGTTTGTGCACGTTTTCTAGACATTCCACCAAAACTTTAAATGTTTTTTTGGCAATTCGTACATCACGCGAACTGTGCTTAAGTTGTTTTTTAATATCGTTTAGGAGGGTATTTACGACACCATAATTGAAGTCACCGTGAAAAACATAGATAATGTTTTCACTAGTCATGGTATTAAATATTTCTATTGCATCCTTGCTATTCATATACTAGAATGCTAATTTACAATTATATTTTTAATCCCCATACAAAAACGTCATCTGCTTGCGAGTTCGTGCCTTTCCATTCTTTAAAATTTTGAGACAAAAAGTTTACCTTTTGATCTGGAGATAACTTAGCCGTTTTAATGAGCAACTCCCTAAAAGGTTGGTAAAAATATTTTTTATTTAATTCTCCACCTTTTTGATCCGGGAATCCATCACTAAACAGAATCAATTCTGAACCTGCTTCCACAATTAATTCATGGCTTGTAATTGAGTCTTCTGTTTTTAATGGCAAACCTAAATGCACCCTATCTGGTTTAACCTCTTTAAAGTCTCCATTATGAATTATATATAATGCACTGTGAGCACCTGAAAACTGAACCTTTCTTGTAGCTTTGCCATCATCTTCTTTTGATATTCTACATAGCGCGATATCTAGTCCGTCCTTGATGTTTTCTTCTGATTCTGAGCCTTGCCTTAATTTTTTAATAATTTGGTTATTTAACTCCTTCAGTATCTCTGCTGTGTTTTCGAAGCCTCTGTGAACAGCATTTTCAAGAAGATTATGACAAATCACACTCATCAAGGCTCCAGGAACTCCATGACCGGTGCAATCTGCTCCTGCAAAATAAATAAACTTATCCGTTTCTTCCAAAAAATAAAAATCACCACTTACTACATCTTTTGGTTGGTATAGCAAATAATATTCCTTAAAAAACTTGCTGATTTTTGTGCTATGCGGCAATATTGCCTCTTGTATTCTTTGAGCATAATCAATACTTTCAGTAAGTTGTGTATAAATGTTTTGCAACGTATCTCGCTGGGAGGTTATTTCTTTCTCGGCTTCGACTAATTCTGAAATGTCGGTATCTATAAAAATAAACTTCTCAATTTCACCATCTTTATTAACCTTAGGGGTAAGGGTTGTTTTCAGTGCCACATTAACAGTCGAAGTAACTGCACTTAAATAAAACTCAACTGATTTCTTGGTTGTAATTGCTTCCTCAATCTTGGCTTTGACAGTATCATTGGGTGGGTTTTTAAAAATATTCCCATCATACTTCTTTTTGAATTGCTCCAGTGTCAACCCTGAGCGATTTGTATAACTCTCATTCACCCATTCAATGTCTCCTTCCCCATCAGTTATAATCACCGTATTGTCTATCTCTTTAGCAACAATACTTAACTGGTCTAACTGAATGTTTAACTTTCTTTGCTTTCGAAATGCAAACAGCAAGATAAGTCCAAAAGCCAAAACCAGCAGTAAGCCTCCAAAAATTAGTTTATTCTGAAAAGCTTGATTTTGAGCATTCAACTGAGATTCCAACTTTTCAACTTCCGTTTTTTCTATTTCTATGTCCTTCAAGTGCATCTCTTTACTCATAGTTACATTGTCAAATTTTGCCTGAAGATCAGAAATCGATTGCGTTTTAATTACGGCATTAATACTGTCATTAATTTGGCTAAATAATTTATACTCAATTAGCGCTAGAGCGTACTTCTGCTGAATCTCGTATATTTTGGAAAGGTTGTAATGAGACCTTGATTGGACATAAATAGATTTGCCCTCCTTTGCTGCTATTAATGCTAGACTAAAAAATTCGTTTGCTTCTTTTAATTGATTTTTTTGAAGATGAGACTCTCCTATATGATTATATAATTGTGCTAACAGTTGTTTGTTTTCAGGTTTTACCAACTTAAGTGAACTATGAAAACTGTTTAAACTTTTGTTGTTTTCGAAAACATCCTGGTAAAAACAACCAATAGAGATATAAGACTCAACAGCGGCAACGGTATCTCCGTGAACTTCCGCAATTTTTATCGCCTCTATGAAGTAAGACTCCGCTTGTTCATCTTCTTTTACCAAAGCATAAACTTCTCCTAATTCTTTTGCGATACTATAAGCTAATTGGTGATGGTGCGTGTCCGTTATGTATTGATAGCCTTCATTTAACAGAGCCAATGCCTTTTCATACTGTTCAATTTCTCTTAAACAAACTCCAGCCTGCAATAAACTTTGAGAAGTTTCAAAAACTTGATTGCTTTGTTTATAGAATTCAGAAGCTGATAAAAAACTACTATAACCAATTGAAAAACTACCATTTACATACTCAATCATGCCTAGATTAAAGTATCCATCGCCCATGATTTTGGAATCGCCTAATTCCTCTCCTAATTCTATGACTTGATTTGACATAGAAACTGCCGAGTCTGTATTGTTGGTCCAATAAAATTTTGAAAGTTCCAGTAATGCTCCAGCCTTGGCTGAACGATTAGATTTTGCACTATTATTAACCACATTCCAAAGTGAATCTTGATAATCAAAAGACCAACAATTTAGAAAGGATAGTAAAAATACAATAAATGGGGCTATACGTTTTGTCATTGAATTCTACCTATGACACAAATATAGTTTTATTTCACGTACAACCGCAAGAAAATGAACAAGTTAATCAGTCGTTCAACAAACTCATGCCTGTCATGTCTTTAGGCTGTGGGATATTCAAAATTTGCAAAATCGTAGGTGCCACGTCTGCCAATCTACCGTCTTTAATTGTGTGTTTTTCATCACCAATATAAATACAAGGAACTAAATTTAAGGTATGGGCTGTGTGAGGTGAGCCATCCGCGTTAAACATTAAATCCGCATTACCATGATCCGCAATGATGATAAAAGAATACTCATTTTTCAAACCTGTTTCTACTAATTTAGCCACGCATTTGTCCACCGTCTCACAGGCAGTTACAATAGCTGAAGGCACACCTGTATGTCCAACCATATCTCCATTAGCATAATTTAAGCAAATGAAATTGGGCTTTCTTTCGTTCATCTCATCAATAGCTTTTTCCGTCAATTCCGGAGCGCTCATTTCAGGTTTCAAATCGTAAGTTGCTACTTTGGGTGAAGGCACCATGATTCGGTACTCACCTTCAAAGACATCTTCTCTTCCTCCACTAAAAAAGAATGATACATGAGGATATTTTTCAGTTTCAGCCATTCTAAGTTGCGACATACTGTTTTGAGCAATTACTTCACCTAACGTGTTGCGCAGTTCATCTTTTTCAAATACTACGTTTACATTTTCAAAATCTTTACTATAGTTGGTCATGGTAACATAATGCAAAGTCATTTTTTTCATGCCATACTCAGGGTAATCAACTTGACTTAACACTTCTGTAATTTCCCTACAGCGATCTGTTCTATAGTTAAAACAAATAACCACATCTCCTTTTTCTATTTTTCCATTCAAGGAATTATTGAAATGAGGCTCTACAAACTCATCAGTAATTCCAATATTATAACTTACCTTAAGCGCCTCCGATGCTTTAGAGAAATTCTCACCTTCACCATTAACCATTAAGTCATACGCTTTCTTAACTCGCTCCCATCGTTTATCTCTATCCATAGCAAAATACCTTCCAATCACAGAAGCAATTTCAACTGGCTGATTCTTGATATGGTTTTCCAATTCAGTTAAAAACCCAATGCCACTTTCAGGAGAACAATCTCTCCCATCCGTGAAAGCGTGTATAAAAAGACTATTCTTCTCCTTTATTTTTTGTGAGAACAAATCGCATAAAGCGTAAAGGTGTTCCTGAGAACTATGCACTCCACCTTTTGAAACTAGACCTAAAAAATGAACTTTCTTGTTAGTTATGTTGGCATACTCTATTGCCTCGTTAAGTACTTTATTACTAGCAAAACTTCCTTCTTTTATTTCCTTATTGATTTTAACCAAATCTTGGTAAACGACCCTGCCAGCTCCTATATTCATATGACCAACTTCACTATTTCCCATTTGACCCTCGGGCAACCCTACATCTTCTCCAAAAGTAATTAATTTACTGTGAGGGTACTTTTCATAAAGGCTATCTACAAAAGGGGTGTTTGCTACATAAATTCCATTGGAATCATCTGACCTTCCTAATCCCCAACCATCTAATATTACTAAAGCAACTTTCTTTGACACGATTTTTATGTTTTGTTTTTTGGTATTTTAATTTCAAAACAAGAACCTTTTCCGTTCTCATTATTTTTTACATAAATATTTCCGTTATGTAATTGTACTATTTTTTTAACTAAGTAAAGTCCTAAACCAGTACCTGCAGTATTTCTGATTTCTTCATTCTCTAACCTGTAATATACGTCAAATATTTTTTGTCTTTCCTCAAATGGCACTCCGATTCCGTTGTCAACAAACTGCAGTATTATGCTTTCTCCTTTTGCAAAAAGTTTTACACTTATGGCATCATTTTCTGCACTGTATTTCGAGGCGTTTTCTAATAAATTTGCTACCACAGAACTAAAATAAAACTCATCTACTTCCAAACTATGACCTGTTTCAATTTCTACAGTGAGAGGTTGACTCACTTGAATTCTTTTGATTTCTTCTTGAACAAAGTTACTAAAGTCTATTTTTCTTAAACTCAGTTTAAACTCCGAGTTACCAATTCTTTCCGACAAAAGCACTTTTTCTATTAGTGCATGTAATCTAGTTTGTTCTTGATTGATTTTAGCATAGATCTCTTGCTTTTTCTCTTCTGGTAAATTGTGATTTTGCAGTGTTTCCACAAATAACTTGGTGGTAGTTATGGGCGTTTTTAGTTCATGGGTTATGGAAAGAGAGAAATTCTTTTTGCTTTGGGAAAGTTTCAATTCTCTTTTAAAAACACGATTTATGTATAATACACCCACACAGAGTATTACAAAGAAAACAGCAAATTCAGCAGCAAGCATTCTTACTTTAGTTTGAACCATACTGCCTGATCCATCTAATTGCCTTGAAAGCAATATTATTTGAAAAATCCACCAGCAAATTTGAGCAATTACATATCCGAATAGGATATAGAATAGTAAAATCGATTTTCTGTGTTGCTTTGAATTTTTCAAAAGAAAAAGTAATTACTACAAAGGTACTTGTTTTTTACATTGGGATAGGAATCCAAGATTGATATATTTTAATTCGGCAACCCTTTTAATTCTTTACGTTTACTTTGCAACTAATCAAATCATGATGCTTAGAACCTTTCAATTTTTACCTTTTCTTTTACTCTCAGTCACAGTTTTTGCTCAAAGCAAACAGGTGCTTTTTATAGGGAATAGTTACACTGGTGTAAATAACTTACCCGTATTGACCAAAGATTTAGCCTTGTCCTTACAGGACACATTGATCATTGATGCCAATACACCTGGCGGCACTACGTTCAATTCTCATACTAACAATTCTACCTCTTTATCAAAAATTGGTTTAGGAACTTGGGACTACGTAATTCTACAGGCCCAAAGTCAAGAACCAAGTTTTCCACCAGCTCAAGTGGCTTCTCAAACCTATCCATATGCTGCGATACTTGTTGACTCTATCTTATCTGCTAATGAATGTACAGTGCCTCTTTTTTACATGACATGGGGACGTGAAAATGGAGACGCTGGTAATTGTGCTTCCTACCCTGTAATTTGTACTTATGATGGCATGCAAAGTAGGTTGAGAGATAGTTATTTAGAAATGGCCTTGGACAATCAAGGCGAAGTTTCTCCCGTAGGAGCAGCTTGGAAATATGTGCGCGACAACCATCCTACCATAGATTTGTATAGTGCGGATGAAAGCCACCCAAGCGCAGCTGGAAGTTACCTTGCGGCTTGCGTTCATTACGCTTCTATTTATAAAAAATCGCCAATTGGTGCTACTTATACATTTTCGCTAAATGCATCCGATGCAGCAATTCTTCAAAACGCTGCTAAATTAATTGTTATTGATAGTTTAGCTAATTGGGATTTTGGTCCGGCAGGTGCTGAAAGCATTTTTAGTTCTTCTAATATCTCTGGAATGGAATATGGCTTTACAAATCAATCCAACAATACTAATCAATACTTTTGGGATTTTGGTGATGGCAGTACGAGTATTCTGGCATCACCCAATCATACTTACAGTATGGACGGGACCTATACTGTAACATTGATTTCAAGTAATAATTGCGATGCCGATACAAGTACTTCTTCGATAACTATAAATAGTTCTGATATTGTCACTGAAGTTGGAAACAACTTTACGATTAGGAATAACTCAACCGATTGGACTGTTCTATCAACCTCAAATCAAAAGTTTAACCTAGATCTTTATTCTCTGCAAGGGCAACTTATTGGATCATACTCGATGGTAGACAATAGTTTGACTGTTATTAAACCTAATTCAAAAGGTATATACATACTATCAATTCATGCGGATGGTAGCTTGGGAAAAACCATCAAAAAAGTCATCGTAGACTAATCTAACCATAAATAGGTTTGTAATTAATATTCTATTTTTCTGCACCGGATGTATTGTTAAATCATAAACCTTCATTAATCTTAAATTAAAGTTTGTCTATCTTTATTGCAGTAATGAAATTAACATTACTAAAGTAGATGACATGATTTATAATTTTCTAAAAATCTTGATACGCGTAACGCTGAAAGTATTCTTCAGCAAGAAAGTGATTCATAATAAACAAAACATCCCAACAGATGGTCCGTTAATTATTGTTGCGAACCACCCTGGCACATTTCTGGACCCTTTAATAATTGCAGTTTCTTTGAATAGAAAAGTACACTTCCTTGCCAAGGGAGACATGTTTAAAAACGGCATTACCAAATGGATCTTTAAGCAATTTAATATGATTCCAGTGTTTCGAGCACAAGATGACGCAAGCAAGATGGGACAAAACAAACAAACCTTTGTAAAGTGTTTTGAGCATTTAGAAAAAAACGGAGTGATTCTTATATTTCCAGAAGGACTTAGCATCACAGAAAAGAAACTCAAACCAATAAAAACGGGAGCGGCACGAATTGCTTTAGGCGCTGAGGAAAGAAATGATTTTCTTCTAGGTGTTAAGGTATTGCCAATAGGTATTAATTACGAAAACCCTCATCAATTTAGAAAAGATGTGTTTGTAAACATTGGTGAAGCAATTGAAGTATTAAAATTTAAAGAGACATTTCACACAAGTGACAAAGAAGCCAGCAGGGAACTGACTTCTGCGATAAAAGCGTCCTTATCCAATTTGATTATCGACATTGATGACAAAAAGCAAGAAGTACTTTCAGATGCAATTTACAATCTTCTCAAAAGTCAGATCTTAATGGAGAACCCTTCATTGGAATCCAACAAATTGGAGGACTTTAATTACCAAAAAAACATTTCAGAAGCGGTAGCATATTTTGCAAAGCACCAAAAACAAAGGTTCAACAGCATTTATTATAGAGTTCGCAACTATTCACAAGCATTAGCGAGTTTAAATATAAAAGACAAAGTACTTGCGGAAAAAGAAAACCCAAGACCTTTGTTTATTAGAGTTCTAGTTACTTTTCTAAAACTCACTTTAGGTTTACCTATCTTTATTTATGGATTCATACACAACTATTTACCGTTTGTGACCTCTCCCTTTCTTACTAAAAAAATAAACCAAGAAGATCAATATCAAGGCCCCATAACTATGGTCATAGGCATGTTCTTATATTTAATACTTTATGCTATTTTCACAGTTTGCATGTACTTTTTTACTCAAAACTGGATAATCACTGTTTTGTACTTGGCCTCTTTGCCTATTAGCGGAATGCTCGCTTATTGGTACAGTCAAAACATCTCAAATCTTAGCAACAAATGGAAATACATCTCATTATTTTACAAAAGAAACAACGTTGTCTCCAAATTAGTATTAGAAAGGAAGGCTTTGATTCAGGAAATTGAAAAAGGCAGAGAAGAATTTCTTAGTTTAAAGGAAGTCAATCTTTAATGAATCGGTAGCAGTTCTGAATAGTATTTCTTAAATGATAATAAAATCATCTCAAATTCTGACAATTGTCATTTCATATATCAGTGCTTTTTTATTCCTTGTGTTAAACAATTAATACAATTATGAAAACAAAAAACACGTTTATTACGCTTTCCCTTATTGCTTCATCAGTGCTTTGTTCAGCCCAAACCGGTGAACTTATTAACGGTGACTTTGAGAGTTGGACGAACACATCAATTTATGAATTTCCTGACCAATGGAAAAACTCTAATATCGAAGAATGGCAGGGAGTTGCTGCAGTTGAGAAGTCAACAGATGCAAGTAATGGAAATTATGCTGTGAAGTTAAACTCACTTATAGGCCCCACTAATGACACAGTGATTAGTTACGTTTATCATGGAACAGTTGGTGTATCTGGACCAGAAGGCGGAATCCCATATACAGACACTTTTGATGAAATTACTTTTGACTATCAATCAAGTATGGGAACGCAGGATTCTTTGTTTGTGCTTTTGATTAGATTGGTTGGTGGATCATTGGTGCAAATGGAAGCAATTCCTGTGGCTTATGGTAACCACTCAACATGGACATCGCAATCTATTTCTGTTTCTTCTACAGCGCAAGATGAACTTTTCATAGGTTTCATTATGGCAAACCCAATTACTGACGAACCTAATTCTCCTGGTAGCTGGGCGTTAGTAGATAACATGAAGTTGAAAAGTGCTGGAGTCGCTGTGACAGACTTACCTGACTACAGTTTTGAATCTTGGTCTTCTCAAGATTCTGAAGGTCCAGATAGTTGGTTTAGTTTAAATCCATTATTAGCAGGTTCTGGAGATGAGAATGTAATTAAAACTACAGATGCCTACTCCGGTTCTTTTGCGGCCGAATTAACCACATTATTCAACCCTATGTATGGAGATACTATTCCTTCCTTTATTTCTTTGGGCCCAATTGATATCAATGGTGGATTTCCGTTTTCGCCTGCACCATATGAGGCTGTACCTACAACTTTTTCAGGAGCATATAAATACAGCCCAGTAAATGGAGACCAAGGTTATATATTGCTTCAATTCTATAAAAATGGTGTTATGGTCGGGCAACACAACGAAGCATGTAACGCCACAACAACATATACCACTTTCAATACGACTCTTTCGATTTCTGCAACTCCGGACTCATTATTGTTTGTTGCAAGTTCTGGAAACAATCCAGGGTCAACTTTAATATTAGACGACCTTTCGTTATCAGGCGGGAATGTTAGCATTTTTGAAAATGATGAAATTGAAATTGAAATGTACCCTAATCCAACATCAGATTACTTAATGGTAAACATTAATGAAAAATATTCAGTAGAGGTTTACACAATAACAGGAAGTAGAATTTTAAGTAGAAATAACCTAACTGGATGGGAAACAATAGATGTTTCTGAATTTGCCAATGGAAAGTATCTTGTAAAGGTTCAAACTAAAGACAACGTATCCAATAAGGTTTTTATTAAGCACTAGTCCTGCTTGTAAAACACAAAAAAGGGTAGATTCAATTTCTTGAATCTACCCTTTTTTATTTAATTAATTTCGGTTACTAAACCAATCCTTGGTCAATCATTGCATCTGCAACTTTTACGAATCCAGCAATATTTGCTCCTTTTACGTAATCTACATAATTCCCTTCTCTTCCATACTTCTCACAAGCTTCGTGAATCGATTTCATAATTCCATGCAATTTAGCGTCAACTTCTTCTCTAGTCCAAGAAAGTCTCAATGAGTTTTGTGACATTTCTAAACCTGAAGTAGCAACACCTCCTGCATTTGATGCTTTACCTGGAGAGAATAAGATTTTTGCTTTGTGGAACGCTTCGATAGCTTCTGGAGTACTTGGCATGTTGGCACCTTCTGCCACACAAATACATCCATTACTTAATAGTGTTTGCGCTTCTTCCCCGTTCAACTCATTTTGAGTAGCACATGGCAAAGCAATATCACACTTCACTCCCCAAGGTCTTTCACCTTCGTGGAATTCAAATCCATCAAATTTATCTGCCACTTCTTTAACTCTTCCTCTTCTTACGTTTTTCAATTCCATCAAGAAATCCAAGTGCTCTGTATGGAACCCATCTGCAGCATACACATAACCAGAAGAATCTGAAACAGTAACAACTTTACCCCCTAAGTGAATTACTTTTTCCAAAGCATATTGAGCTACATTTCCAGAACCAGAAATAGCTACTACTTTACCTTTGAAAGAATCGTTTTTGGTTTTTAACATTTCATCAGCAAAATAAACGGTACCATAACCTGTTGCTTCTGGACGTATCAATGAACCTCCCCAGTTTCTACCTTTACCAGTAAGAACTCCTGTAAATTCATTTCTTAATCTTTTGTATTGACCAAACATATAACCAATCTCTCTTCCTCCAACTCCGATATCACCTGCTGGCACATCTGTATCTGGACCAATGTGACGAGCTAACTCTGTCATAAACGATTGACAAAAACGCATTACCTCGTTATCCGACTTTCCTTTTGGGTTAAAATCAGATCCTCCTTTACCTCCTCCCATTGGAAGAGTTGTAAGTGAATTTTTGAATATTTGCTCAAATCCTAAGAATTTAAGAATAGAAAGATTCACTGAAGGGTGAAATCTTAAACCACCTTTGTATGGTCCAATAGCTGAGTTAAACTCAACTCTAAACCCTCTATTAACTTGTGGGTTTCCTTTGTCATCTAGCCAAGGAACTCTAAAGATTATCGTTCTTTCTGGTTCTACAATTCTTTCTAATATGTTGTTTTTGTCATATTGTGGGTGATTTGCCATAAATGGTATAACCGCCTCAGCAACTTCATGAACCGCTTGTAAAAACTCTGGCTCGTGTCCGTTCTTTGCTTTTACTGTATCCATAAAAGCGTCAATCTTAGCTTGATGTTTAGACATTTTTTGATGTATTAATTTTGTAATCTTTTGTCGCAACAAATGTATAATTTTTTTGAAATGAAGCGTCTATTTTATGCAATGATTTGTCATTCTCTTCAATTCACAGGATTGAAATCCTAAAAATTCACAAAATCAATGGGAATACAACAACAAATTAAATAACTTAGTTGTTATATCTATATAAGTAGAAATTCATTACCATGAAAGAGCAGAACAAAATTCCAACGAGCAAAGTTCAAAGAGCAGCTAAACTATTCACTACGGGTGCTAAAGTAGGCAGCAACTATGTGAAGTACTATGCAAAAAAGGCTGTGGGAAATGAACATGCCAAGGAGGAATTGGATGAAGCGAATGCGGAAGATATTTATTCCTCTTTAAGTGAGTTGAAAGGTAGCGCTTTAAAAGTTGCTCAAATAATGAGCATGGACAAAAATATGATGCCACAGGCAATGCAAGACAAGTTTTCTCTAGCTCAATATTCTGCCCCACCACTGTCGTATCCATTAGTAGTAAAAACTTTTAGGCAACACTTCGGAAAAGGTCCTACAGAGATATTTGACACATTCACTAAAAACGCAGTCAACGCTGCTTCCATTGGACAGGTTCATAAAGCAACAAAAGGTGATTTAATGCTAGCAGTAAAAGTTCAGTATCCTGGAGTGGCAGATAGTGTTAAGTCTGATCTTAAAATGGTGAAGCCAATTGCCATGAAAATGTTAGGCTTGAAGGAAAATGAAGTTCAACAATACTTTGAGGAAGTTGAAACCAAACTCCTGGAAGAAACAGACTATGATTTTGAATTGAAACAATCCATAGAGATTGCGGAAGCAAGTGCAGACTTAGAAGGCTTTGTTTTTCCTAAATATTATCCAGAGTTTTCATGTAAGCGAATTCTTACCATGGATTGGATTGATGGAAAACACATGAAGGAATACTTGGCAACCAATCCATCTCAAACAGAAAGAAACGCTATTGGACAAAAATTATGGAATCTATATGATTTCCAGGTCAACAATATAAGGGCTATTCACGCTGATCCTCATCCAGGAAATTTTATCATCAAGGAAGATGGGAATATAGGTTTGATTGATTTCGGATGTGTCAAAAGAATACCTGAAGATTTTTATCAAATGTATTTTCAATTACTGAATTCCAAAATGATTAACGACAATGAAAAATTGAGAGACCTATTCTTTAAGTTGGAATTCATTTTTAAAGATGAACCTAAAACAAGTCAAGATATGTTTTTTGACGTATTTAAGGACTTTATGTCTCTTTTAATTAAACCTTTTGTAACGGATACTTTTGACTTCTCTGATAAGAAATACTTTGATGATTTGTTTGCTATGGGAGAGGATTTAAAAACGAGAAAAGATTTGCGAAAAAATGGTGTTGCTAGAGGCTCTAGACACATTCTTTATATCAACAGGACCTATTTTGGATTATTTGCGTTGTTGCACGACTTAGGCGCGACAATCAGCACAAAGACATCGTTCAACTTTGAATTATCTAATTAAATTGACATGACCTCTTAATGGGATTAGATTATTTTCATCATCTAGTGTTTTGATCATCCATACATAAGTATCAATAGGAGCCTCTACTCCCTTGTAGGTCCCGTCCCATCCAACCGAGGGTTTTATTGAAAAGAAAATCAGTTCTCCCCATCTGTCAAAAATCCACATCTCAAATTTATCTTCATTCAAGCCTATACCTTCTGCTAAAAAGATATCATTTACACCATCTCCATTCGGAGTAAAAGTATTGGGTACATACATTGCATAATCTTCAATTATTCTAAGCGTATTATATGTAGTATCCACACACCCCTCAATACTCGTTACTATTAATGTAATAAAGTAGTCTGTCTCTACGAAATACTCATGAGAGGGAGATTCTAGGTTAGAAAAATTACCATCACCAAAATTCCAATCATATGAATAACCATTAACAGATGTATTTTCAAAATTGACATCCATATCAAAAGAAGAGTAAAAATCATGTTCAAAACCAAAGTCTGCAATTGGAAGGTCAAATACATCTATAAAATCCTGAAAGGTAGAGTCATTGGTACACCCTTGATCGGTGGATATAGTTAATGAAATATCATAAAGTCCGTCATCAGTGAAAATTGTACTTGGGTTTTGTTCATTCGAAGTTTGGCCATTACCAAAATCCCAATACCATGATACAATACTATCAACAGGTGTTGTAGATAGATCAGTATAGTTCACGGTTAAACCTTCACAACCAGAATAAACGTCAGCGTTAATTATGATTTCCGGCAGAGGTTTCCAACCAATTAAAATTGAGTCACTCACGCTAATACCGCATTGATTAGAAACAGTTAAAGTGTAATAACCTGGTGAAGAAGGTACAATATTAAAAACCCCATCGGTATTCCCTATGTTAGGATTCCAGTCATAAACTATGTTTCCAGGATTAGCACTATTAACTTGTGCATATACAATGGTATTCATACCTGGACAAATTGGGGAGTTACCGAAAACACCCAGGTCATTTTGAAATAAAGAAATGACAGATATATTAACTGTGTCAGAAACGTTAGAACATCCGTTTGCATCAATTGCAGTAACAACATAATCTGTTTCAACTTGAGGCGAAACAGTTGGTGACGAATTTACGCCAACACCATTATTCCAGTAATAGATATAATTTCCGGTACCTCCTGAGCCTAAAGCACTCAATGTTGTGTTATCTCCATAGCAAATAGTGTCATTTCCAGAAGCTAGAGTTGTAACAGGTGTAGGCGAACCTATTGACACGTTTATAGAATCCACACATCCGTTGTTATCGGTGACAATTGAAGAATAACTGCCAGGACTTAATCCAACTGCTGTAATTGTTGTTTGACTTGGAAGAGAAGACCAGTTATACATATAAGGAACTGTTCCTCCTTGAACATTTACTGTAGCAGTTCCGTCATTGCTATTGACACATAATTCATCCAAGAAAGACCCAATAGAGACAATCAATGGTGCTGGTTGAGAAACATTGAATATTTGTGTTATCTCACACCCCAAATCATCCGTAACGGTTAAAGAATGTTGTCCAAACGGCAAGGCGTCAACGTCAGCTGTAACAGCTCCATTAGACCATAGATATGTATAGTTTGGAATCCCTCCGATAACAGTTGTGTAAATTTCTCCATCACTAAGTCCGAAACACGATACATTATTAATTGAATCTTCTGCAATCTCTATAAGATCATTTTGCATAATATTAATGGTGTCGCTTGATTGGCAGCCATTTCCATCTGTCAAAAAGACGATATGTTCTCCCTCTTCTAATATCCCAGGATTATTTCCAACAAATCCACTTGGTGCCCATGCATACTGATAGTTTCCATCACCCAATGCTCCAATAGCTTCTGCTTGACCATCCTGCCCGTTAAAGCAGCTTACTATTTGTAAAATATTTGCCGTAACAATTGGACTTTGAATATTTCCAATCACAATGTTGTTAATATTTTGACAGTTGTTGGCATCAGTAATTGTCACATTATAGTTTCCTTGTGCCAAATTATCTGCTGCAGGTGTTGATTGACCATCAGACCATGCAAAAATATACGGACTTACACCTCCAGTTGCAGTAGCAACAGCTGAACCATTAGGTAGTTCACAAAAAGATGAATCAATATTAACAATATTTGTTACCAGCAATGTTGGTTGATTTACAATTACCGAACCATTGAAGCTACATCCATTGTCATCTGTAATTGTAAATTGATAATTACCCGCTGTAACATTTTCATTTATTGAGTCATTCACACCATTGCTCCATGAATAGAAATAAGGATAAGTACCGCCAGTTGGGAGAACTTCTGCAGTACCTGTGGCATTTCCGAAACAGTCTACCGGCTCAGAGTTTAAATTAAACGATAGTCCTTCTAGAGGTTGGGTAACAACAATATTACCTGAAATGTAACAGTCATTTCTGTCTAGAATTTCAACTTGATAATTGCCCGAAGTTAAATTGCTATTTAAAGTATCGTTTATAAATCCATTACTCCAAGAAACTTCATAGTTTTGAGTTCCTCCATCAATTTCTACCCAAGCAGTTCCATCATTTCCTCCAAAACAGTTTACCGCTGTTGCGTTCATCACTAATGCTAATGGCGTTGGTTCAAATATTTCTTCTGAAGCGACCAATACGCAACCTTGACCATCTGTGATGGTTACTTCGTAAATTCCTGCCGCTATATTGTCTGCGATGGAATCATTGTCTCCATTGTCCCAACTGTAGGTATATGGTAATGTTCCGCCTGAAGCAATGATGCTTAAGTTACCGTCACTTAATCCATTACAGGTAACTGAGTCTTTGTAAAAAGTAACACTTAACGGTAATGGCTCCGCGATTGTCTCGCTTGATTGCAATACACAAC
>CAJYBK010000008.1 GCA_913064955.1 uncultured Flavobacteriales bacterium | reverse complement strand
AACACTATCGGTATTCAGGGAAGTTTAAATTTCGGTAGAATTTCTGGTGATGATAAACTTTCTTCAAACATAGGTAGAAACACAAGAAATCTTAGATTCAAAAATGATATTATAGACTTTAGTGTAAGAGGTGAACTATACATCTTTGAATTAAATGATGTTGGAAACAAAGGAAGATATTGGGTTGATATGAAAACTTATGCATTTGCCGGTTTAACTGGATTATATCATTCTCCAAAAGGAAGATTAGATGGTGACGGTGTGCAGGAATGGCATAAATTACAACCTCTTCAAACCGAAGGTGTTCAATACAGCAACTGGGGATTTGGTATTCCTGCTGGAGTTGGTCTATATTTTACATATAAAAGAAAACACAGATTTGGAATGGAAATGGCTTGGACAACTACATTCACTGATTATTTAGATGATATTAGTGGTACTTATGCTGATCCTTCAGAATTAAGTTCTCAATTAGCAATTGACTTAGCTAACCAATCTGCTTATACAGATGCTGATGATGCTATACTAGCAAATTTTGCTCCAGGAGAAAAAAGAGGTGACCCAACTCACAATGACACTTATTTATTTATGACTGCATCATACGGTTATGTACTAAGAGGTAAATCTAATTTTTACTCTCAAAACTACGGATGGTTAAGTGGACGTAAAAAAACTGTTAGAAAGGTTAGAGCAAAATTCTAATCCTCCCTTACATTGAATATTTTAAAAAGTGAACTTATTTTAGGTTCACTTTTTTTATGACCAAATCTTTTCAAAATAAAACTGCCAGTCCCAATTAGAATCTCCAAAAAAGCAGTTATCATAAGCATAGGTTAGTTTCATATTAAACAAGCATAGGATCAAAAGAAACGCAATTACACCTCTAAAAACTCTATTATTTTGCTCCATTGTTTTTAACACCAATGCTACCATAATCATCCACAAGGAACTGAAATCTACCATATTTCTGACGCCCATTCCACATCCAAAGTCATATGTCCACCATGCTGCGGTAACGTAAATCATGGTTCCGAATGTTACCCAGGATAAAAGAACTAACCGCTTATGCTCTGTAACTTTCCATCTCACAATTGACAGCAGCAATACTATTCCGAAAACAAGTGCATAAGGCAAATAGCCATTATTAGGTGAAAACAATACCAAAATTAAATTCGGTGAGAATAAATTAGAGAAACTTTCAGATTGGTAACCGCTTGGGTACAAAGTACCGTATGCATTATACCAATAAAGCATCTGTAAAGAAAACAGAAGCACTGCGATTATCGCAAAGCCAATGTTACTTTTATCTAAATTAGGTCGATCCAAATGCTTACGATAAGCAAAAAACAAAACCATCAAGTAAATAGCATTTATAGGACGGAGCAAAACAACTAAAGCAGATAATAAACCTATAACACCCCATTTTCCATTAAATTCAACCTTACCAATAATTACATAATTCAACAATGCAATCATTGCAAAACCATAAACGTGAGACATCAGGGTTTCATCCACGGCATAATAGAAAAGATTTGTTCCGAAAAGAATAAGTATCAACGATATAATACCTAACCTTCTTCCAAATAATTTACGAATTAAAACAAATGTGAAGTATAGTCCCAGTATTAAATAAAAAACACTTCCAATACCCATCCAATTAGCATACACTTTTTCAAACCCAGTTGGTTTATTATAACTAAGTTTAGCGACACCGTGCGCTATTAAAAAGAATGGAGTTTGAAGTATTGCAACCCCAATCATATACTTGGAGGTTAGTCTATCTTTTCTAATTTCAAATGAATTACCTGTCGATTCTTCTATGTTATCAGGCAACTTTCCTGCATCAAAATCGGCAATAAAAGCATAAGGTAAATAAATATAATACCCCCCTTTGTCAGCCCAAAACTCACTTTGGTAACTACCAATTCCAGATTCTCTTTTGGAGTTTTTATTCAATGTAAGAAATACACCAAATAAAAAAATCAATGACCAAATCACAAAGGACTTATTTAAATATTTTTTGACAAGCGGCATCATTAAATCTCCTTAAAATCCTAACTTTGAACAACTTTTATTGACTTTTTTTCGTCAGTAGAATAAGTACAAATATATTATTCCAAAAATGAAATTTAGTTTTATTATTACTTTAGTTTTCTTTCTTACTCAGTTCGTTGGTATTTCTCAATTAGGAAAAGATGGTGACGTAACCATAGCAGCACCTTCCATTGTCAATGAATACACTTACTTGACATCCGATGCTACAGCCAGTTCAACCACTCTTTCTGTTAACAGTTCTACTTTAAACGACAACGGACGGTTTTCTAACTCGTTGCAAGGTGGAGATCTAATTTTAATAATTCAACATCAAGGAGCTACACTAAACACCAACGGAACGCCACAAGATTGGGGTGCAATCGTTAATTATAATAATGCTGGAAATTATGAATATTGTGAAGTTTCTAATGTTCCTAATTCTAATAGTATCCAATTAAGATGTGGTTTGACCAAAAGTTATACTGCGTCAGGACAAGTTCAAATAGTAAGAATACCAAGATATAACGATTTGACCATTAATTCCAATCTAACAGCGGACGCTTGGGACGGTCAAACCGGAGGTATTATTGCATTAGAATGTCAAAACAATTTAATTTTAAACGCTTCCGGAACAATAGATGCCAACGAAATTGGATTTAGAGGTGGTATTGAGGATTACGCAGCCACTGGTTCAGGAAGTTGGAACGTAGCATTGACCAATACAGATGGTGGAGGACTAAAAGGAGAAAGTATTTTCGGATATGACACAGATTATAACACGATTGGAGGTAAATATGGTTACGGTGCACCTGCCAATGGTGGTGGTGGAGGAAACAGCCACAACGGTGGTGGCGGAGGCGGAGCTAATGCCGGAGATGTTAACAATTGGCAGAACGGTGTAGGCGTGCCGTCCCCAACTTACAACACTGCTTGGGCTCTTGAATCTCCCCCTATTAATGGAATAATCGCAACTGGTGGAGGAAAAGGTGGGTATACTTTCTCTTCAAACAATAGCAACCCAAACACTAATGGGCCAAATGATTATGGTGCGTGGGGCGGTGATGGAAGAAGGCCATTAGGAGGATTAGGAGGCAGACCTCTTGACTATTCAACTGGCAAAATATTTTTTGGAGGTGGAGGTGGATCTGGAGATGTTAATGATCAACAAACTTTAGGTGGACATGGCGGCAATAGTGGTGGTATTGTTTTTATTGAATGTAAAGGAACCATTTCCGGAACCGGAACAATCAATGCGAATGGTGCAGACGGAATAGATGCTTACACAACTAATCCACCAACAACAAGCTTTGCAGGTAACGATGGTGCAGGAGGAGGCGGAGCTGGAGGGACAGTCATAATCAATTCTGCCAATCCATTATCTAATTTAAATGTCAACGCACAAGGTGGAAACGGTGGTAATCAAGTTCTAGATGGTGGAACTTTTTATTTTGGAAGTCTTAATGAAGCCGAAGGGCCTGGTGGAGGTGGAAGTGGAGGATATATCTCCTTTTCAAGCGGCACTATTAATGCAAGTTTGATTGGAGGTACAAACGGTGTCACTAATTCAAATTCATTAACTTCTTTCCCTCCTAACGGAGCTACTAGTGGAGGCACTGGCGTTTCTTCAATCAATCCACAAAGTAATTTCACATTGACTGGAGTCAATGACACTATATGTGCGGGGAATGCGGCAACAGTTTCTGTAGTGGTAAATGGAACACTTCCGTCAGGAAGTAGTTTAATTTGGTATGATGCGCCAACAAATGGAAACTTTATTGGTGCGGGAAGCTCTTACTCCACATCCAATGTATCATCTAATACAACTTTCTACGTTGGCGTTTGCCCAGGCACATATACTATTCCGGTATCTGTAATAATGGGGACAAGTTTTACTTACAGTGATGTCAACGTAACTATTCAAGAAGAAAATTGTGGACAAAGTGATGGTTCTATCACCGGCTTTACTGTAACTGGCGGAGCACAACCTTTACAATATGAATGGAATGGCATCTTAACTGCTTCGGCTGACCTTACTAATGCTGAAGCAGGTAACTACACATTAGTTATCACAGACAATAATGGATGTGCTGCAACCATCGGCACATACGTTCTTGGAGAAAACACTGGCCCTACCATAGATGATTCAGGTTTATTATCAGAAGACGACCATTGCAATCAAGGAATTGGAAGTATCAATGGTTTGGTTGGTTCAGGAAACGCACCTCTTATATACTCTTGGAACAGTGTAGTATCCACAATTGACATTGACAATTTAAATGCAGGCGATTATGATTTAAGTATTGAAGATTCGTTTGGATGTATAAGTAATTATTCAACTATTAGCATTCAGAATATTGGAGGTCCTGTTATTGATACTACAAATATGATTATCACTAATGCTACTTGTGGAATTATCAATGGTGAGATAAATGGAATAACAGTAATTAACCCAAGTAACTCAACAATAGATATAGTTTGGTATAATTCCAATGAAACAACAATGGATATTTCTAACTTAGGTCAAGGCGAATATTCTATTGTTGTCAATGATGCATTCGGCTGCTTCGATTCTATAGGTCCTATTACTGTAAATGCTATTGGCAACCCAACAGCAGATTTTTCATTCAGTGCTAATCCTGTATTGGTAAATGACAGTGTTTACTATACAAATGAATCATCATTAGATGTTACTAACTATTATTTCACATTATCTGATGGTAATACAACTTCAAATCAAAATGGCGTTGAAATATTTAATCAAATCGGAGTGCACGAAATCTGTATTAATGTTGAAAATAGTGCTGGATGCATTGACAGTATATGTAAATCACTAACAGTAGAAGAAAATATTGAAGTTATTATCCCTAACGTAATCACTCCTAATGGTGACGGTGAAAATGATACTTTTATTATTCAAGGCATAGAAAACTTTAGTTTAAGTATCTTCAACAGATGGGGGCAAGAGATTTACTTTGAAAAAAACTATCTAAATAATTGGGAGGGTAGGAATAAATCAGGAGAAAAAGTTTCTGACGGAACATATTATTACGTCATTTCACCAAATACTGATGAGGAAATTGATTTTTCGGGATACTTTCAATTAAGCAGATAAATTCAGTATAATTTCTGAAAGTTTTTCTGTCAAATTTCTTCTGGAGTATTTTTCTGTATTAGTGAATCCATATGAATGTCGATTACCATTAATTAAATCAAGAATAAATTCCTTTAGTTCTGAGATATTTGAATTATTAACCACTAAACCACTATCTGTTTCATTAACCAGTGCAGCCAAATCTCCATCAATTGGTGCTAATGCCAATATTGGTCTCTTTGCAGCAATATATTCAAACACTTTTCCTGTTAAAATCCCTTTTGCATTTGGAGTATCATTTACCACTAGTAACAATGCATGTGATTTTCTTTGCTCGATGAGTACCTCTGAGTGTGGTAAATACTCAATTTTTCTTACTAAGTCGGAAACACCATACTTACTTATAAGTTCTGTAATAGTATAATCAACTTTACCCACTAGTTTAAGTTCTAAAAGTTCTGAAAGATCAGGTACTTCTATTTTCAATTCCTGCAGAACTCTTAATAGCAACTCAGGATTTCTAGACTTTGTAAACGATCCTATATGTGCAATGGATACCTTATCATCCAATGTTATTTCTCTGTTGACAACATCAGATTCATCGTAACCATTTGTTAAAGTAATGCAATTTTTAGCCCCTAATTCTTTTAATTCCTCACTAAGCGTTGCTCCCACGGAAATAGAAACATCAGCGGTTGTCAAAACCTCGCGTTCCATTTTTCGATGCTTTTTATCAGCCCATTTAGTCAACTTCAATTCATCATAAAAATCTATATTAGTCCACGGATCTCTAAAATCAGCTATCCATTTCAGGCTAAATTTCTTTTTAAGTTCCAATGCTATCAAATGCATTGAATGAGGAGGTCCTGTACTGATAATAACATCAACAGGGTTTTGCTCAAGATACTTTGACAAGTACTTAATACTCGGTTTAATCCAAAACTTTCTTGCGTCAGGGATAAAGAGATTCCCGCGTACCCAAATAGAAGCAGAATGCACAACGCTTTTTTTAGGTTTGGATTCAGTTAGAAAGCCACTATTTATTTTTTCATTCTTCTTTCCTGAAATACTTTTATAGACAGCATAAGGTTCCCATATGTCAGTTTTTAAAACTTCCAAATCCTTAGGAATTTCCTTCTCCAATGATTCATCATGACTAGGTACTTCTCCATTGGAATGAGTATAAACAACAGGCTCAATTCCAAATTCAGGTAAATATTTGACGAACTTTAACCATCTCTGAACACCAGCTCCTCCACTAGGCGGCCAATAATAAGTTAAAATAAGTACTCTTGTCATTTCATTATAAACGTAAAGGTTCGTCAAGTGGTTTTACAGCCTTATCTTCCTTTGTGAAAAAGGTATAAAGTAAATATCCCAATAATATAATTACCAATCCTGAACAAATCAACGAAATTATACTACCTACTGTAAAAGAATTACGGCTATACTCAAATCTGATTTTATGTTCACCGGCAGGTACTTTTAATCCTCTTAATAAGTAATTAACCCTAGCATGTGGGACAGGATTGTCGTCTATATACGCTTGCCAACCACCCTCATAATATATTTCCGAAAAAACTACCAATTCTTCTTTCGAAGATTGAAAAGTATACGCTATCTTATTTGGCGCATATGAATCCATTTCAACAAACGCAGATTCGTCTTTTTCACTTACTTCACCTACTAATTCTTTAAATTCTGTATTGACAATGGCAATATTAGCAGGATCAAAACCTTCTTCCGCTGAAAGTGCTTCCATTTCAAAATTAGCACTATCTAAATACTTAACGCCACTGACAATCCATGCCTCACCTAATGCTGTTGGTCTTTCTACAGCTGTCACAAATGGTTTCCCATCGTTTCCTTGAACTTCACCGATAATGTACTTCGTATTAAGCATATCCAAAACCAATTCATTAGGTTGGGTAACTCTAGGTTCAATATGAAAATCTATTAACTCTTGATATCTCATTAATTTAGCTCCATGATATCCACCTAAGGATTTATGAAAATAAGATGTTCTAGTGCTTGAAGTCAATGGATCAGATCTTAATCTTGAAAACACTCTATAATTTGTATTTGCATTCAAAACACTTAGTCTAACTATATTTTGATCATTATAGGTTAGGATGTCTTCACTTGAAGCTTGAACTTCTTTGAGTTTACTCTCGATTACTTTCTGTAATTCTTTTCCTTCAGTTTCTTTTTTAAGAATTTCTAAATCTCCATTATTCGCTACATAAGGCTTCATTTCTTCATCCTTCAATGCCCAATAAGTATACTCACCATTATCATTTTTTCCGTTATTAAGATAGTCCTGAGCAACAGGAATCATTTCCAACAGAATTAATACAGAAGTCAATACCGTAAAAAATGGCTTCTTAACTTTCTCTTTCAAGTAAAGAAGAACTAATCCAAATACAGCTAGAATAAAAAACAATCCTTTCAACGCATCACTTTTAATAACACTAATCCTAAAAGAGTGTAATTCTTTTGAGTAAAAATTGAAGTAATCATTACTCTCCATTACTATGTTATCCATCTTATTAGATAGTAATGTTTGTGTAACAGAATCTTGTTGAGCCACATCTTGAGGAACATTGAAGAAAATTTCTGGGTTAACTGCTACTAATAATGTCAAGAAGGTAAAAATTCCTGCTCCGATATATAAGTACTTAATCTTGTCTAAAAACTCTTTTCGATTAGATATAACTTGATAAATAAATATCATAGACATTAGTGGAATTATTAATTCAGCAACAACCAATATCATAGTAACTGATCTAAACTTACTATACATCGGAAAGTAGTTTATAAACAACTCAGAAAAGTCAATATAATTCTTACCCCAAGACAGGAACACTGTAATGATTAAAACTGTAAACAAATGCCATATAATTCTATTATTTAGAACGCTCAAAATTATTAAAGCAATTAATGCAATCAACAACAAACTAGTTATTTGCAGATATGCCAATAGAATTACAACTACAGAAACTCCAAGCAGTATATAATTATACTTTCCATCACTGAGAACTAACCCCAAAAAGCTCAAAAAGCATAAAATAATACCAATAAATACAGGCCCATTTGTTAAACCTTGTTGTCCAAAATAACCTCTAGTTTCAGCAGGCATTGTTTGTAAATTCGGAAAAATGTACTGTTGATTATCGTAATTTATTTTATTAAAATATTCATCAAGGTTTGTTGTTGCCAATTTGGCATCCACATTCTCCTGAAAAGTCTCATATTGAGACGGGTACAAAGTTGGTAGTGTCTTTGTGTTCAATGGTTCGTAATTATTTCCTCCTCCCTTTAGATTAGGAAATATAAACGTAAATGTTTCACCTGTTCCGTAACTCCAAGCTAAAATATAATCCTTGTCCAAGCCATTTTTCTCAGTTCGATACTTAGAAAAAGTAGAATCTGGATATTCCATTTTCTTTATGTACATATTCACAGGAGTTTCCAGTGTTAATTCACTTTTACCTCTAATGGTCTCCTTACCATACTCGTAGGTACTCCACAAGGAAGCCATGCTAGTTCCGACTCCTAAAATGACAACCATGAAAGACACTCCTATCATTTTTGTCAAGCCAATCCAATTCTTCGTTTTTACATATTTAAACGCGTAAAATAAACCTACAAATAAAATTATAAAAAATGTGTAATAAACAATTTGTGGGTGGCCTGCCCATAGTTCCAAAGACAAAAACAAAGCAGCTAGAATCCCCCCTTTGATTAGATTACCTCTAAAGAGCACAATAAAACCTCCTATTGCAGGTGCCATAAAACCAAGAGCATTAACCTTACTCATATGTCCCGCTTGTAAACTTATCATAAAAAAGGAAGAAAACCCAAAAGCAAGTGCCCCAAGAAAAGCTATCCATGGATCAACTTTTAAGCAAAGTAATAAAATATAAAAACCTAAAAGTATTGTCCACAAGTAAGAGATAGGTCTTGGTAACCAAAATGTATACGCATCATAAACATATGACATTAAATTTGAATCATACCGTACAGATATTTGGTCCGCAGGCATACCTCCAAACATAGAATTAGTCCATAAAGGTTCAGAATTGTATTCACTTCTGAAATCTTGAACCTCTTTTGACATTCCTTTGTGCATTTTAGTATCATGGCTATCCAATGAATACCCTTGCAATGCAGGATAAAAATAAATTATGCTAATTACCAATAAAATGGTGAGAGCAATAATATGAGGCAAAGCCTTTTCCTTGGATACCTGTATTTTCATTTTACTCATTTATTATTTCATAGTCCACATACTCATCATTACTAGCAGCGGACTTTGAATGTAGATTTACATCAATACTTTTTCTAATCTTATCAGGTTTCTCCATGCTTTCACTCATTTTTTTCAAAACCTTACGCCTTAGTATTCCATTAAATATTAAGACAAGTACAAGTATAATGAGCAAAATCTCATAAAAACTTGATGAAGCGTGAATTACAATTAGATTCAAATCAATTAGAATTATTTACTAAGATAAAGGTTTCTTTCAGAATACACTTTCCTAAAAAATGGGTCTTTCAAGTTTTTTACGAAATGAATAGCTTCCCCAGTTGACTTCATCTCAGGTCCCAATTCCTTTTGCACTTCAGGAAACTTTTCATAAGAGAAAACAGGAATTTTAATAGCATATCCGTTACGCTCAGGCGAAAAATTAAAATCCTTCACCTTTTTCTCACCTAACATTACTTTTGTTGCATAATTTACATATGGCTCTCCATAAGCCTTAGCAATAAATGGAACTGTTCGAGATGCTCTAGGATTCGCTTCAATGATGTAGACTACATCATCTTTAATAGCAAACTGGATATTAAGCAGTCCTACGGTTTCCAAAGCCACAGCAATCTTTCTAGTATACTCTTCTATTTGCTCCAAAATAAAATCTCCTAAATTATATGGAGGTAAAACCGCATATGAATCCCCAGAATGAATTCCCGCAGGCTCAATATGCTGCATCACTCCGATTATATATACATCCTTACCATCACAAATTGCATCAGCCTCAGCTTCAATAGCTCCGCCTAAAAAATGGTCTAATAGGATCTTATTGTTTGGCATATCCCTAAGTATGTCAACAACATGATGTTCTAATTCCTCCTCATTTATTACAATCTTCATTTTTTGACCTCCAAGCACATAAGATGGTCTTACTAATAAAGGAAATCCTAAATCTTTTGAAAGTTCAATGGCTTGCTCCGCACTTTCCACTACTCCAAACTCTGGATATGGAATATCTAACTTCTTTAAAAGTGATGAAAAACTCCCACGGTCTTCAGCCAAATCTAAGGCTTTGTAACTAGTCCCAAGAATCTTAATACCAAATCTCTCTAATTTTTCTGCTAACTTCAGAGCAGTTTGTCCACCTAATTGAACAATGACACCTTCCGGCTTTTCATGTAAGATTATATCATAAATATGTTCCCAGAAAACTGGTTCAAAATACAACTTATCTGCAGTGTCAAAATCTGTAGAAACTGTTTCCGGATTACAGTTTATCATGATTGTCTCATATCCACACTCCTTAGCTGCCAATACACCGTGTACACAGCAATAATCAAACTCAATTCCTTGACCTATTCTATTTGGCCCTGAACCCAAAACAACAACTTTCTTTCTATCCGTTACTTTTGACTCATTGTACTTTTCAAAAGTAGAGTAATAATATGGCGTTACGGCTTCAAATTCCGCTGCACAAGTATCAACCAACTTGTAAACACGATTAATACCTAATTCATTCCTTTTATTAAAAACTTCACTTTCTAAGCATCGCAATAAATGAGCAATCTGTCTATCGGCATATCCTTTCTGTTTGGCATCTAACAATAATTCATAGGAAATATTAGAAATATTAAAATTCTCAATTTTTCTTTCCAGAAAAACTAAATCCTCTATTTCTCTCAAAAACCAAGAATCAATTTTTGTTTTTTCTCTAATCGTCTTAAATGGTATTCCTAATTTAATGGCATCGTAGATATGAAAAAGTCTATTCCAACTAGCATTACCTAGACTGTGTAGAATTTCATCTTGATTCGTGATTTCCTTTCCATCAGCACCCAAACCGTTTCTTCCAATCTCCAGCGATTGACAAGCTTTTTGCAAGGCTTCCTGAAAAGTTCTACCAATTCCCATTACCTCTCCTACTGATTTCATTTGAAGACCTAGTCTTCGATCTGCACCTTTAAATTTATCAAAATTCCATCTTGGTATTTTAACAATTACATAATCCAATGTTGGTTCAAAAAGAGCAGAGGTTGATTTTGTTATTTGATTACTTAATTCATCTAAACTATATCCTATGGCTAGTTTTGATGCAATTTTTGCAATAGGATACCCTGTAGCTTTTGAAGCCAATGCAGAAGATCTACTTACTCTTGGGTTTATCTCTATTGCAATTATTTCTTCATGCTCATCATCACTAACTGCAAACTGTACATTACATCCTCCTGCAAAGTCCCCAATTGATCGCATCATGTGAATGGCCATATCCCTCATTCTTTGATAAGCAGTATCACTTAACGTCATAGCTGGTGCCACAGTAATAGAATCCCCAGTGTGAATACCCATTGGATCCATATTTTCGATAGAACAAATAATTACAACATTGTCATTTTTGTCACGAAGTAATTCCAACTCAAATTCCTTCCATCCGAGCACTGCCTTATCTATCATAACTTCATGAATAGGGCTTGCGTGTAACCCCCTATTTAATAAGTCGTCAAATTCATTTTCTGTAAAAACAAAAGAGGCCCCTGCCCCTCCAAGAGTATAAGAAGCCCTAATACAAAGTGGGAATCCAAATTTCTGAGCTATTTCTTTTCCTTCTAAAAAACTTTTGGCTGTGGCTTGAGGAGCCATGGAAACTCCAATATCATGCATTAGATTTCTAAACTTCTCTCTATCCTCAGTGATTTCTATTGCGTTTATGTCAACTCCTAAAATTTTAACATTATACTCTTCCCAAATACCAATATCTTCACATTCCATGCAAAGATTCAATGCTGTTTGACCTCCCATTGTTGGAAGTACTGCATCAATTTTGTGAATTTTTAAAATTTCAGTAATAGATTCCGGTGTAAGCGGCTTCAAATAAACATTATCCGCTACGACTTTGTCAGTCATAATTGTAGCCGGATTGGAATTTATTAAAGTTACTTCGATCCCTTCTTCTCTTAGAGAACGTGCTGCTTGAGAACCTGAATAGTCAAACTCACATGCCTGACCTATAACTATAGGACCGCTTCCAATGATTAAAATTGATTTTAAAGATTTGTCTAATGGCATAATTGATAATTTGAACACAAAACTACCATTAGTCATTAAAAACTCACAAGATTATGTGCTTAAATATTTAATTAATTTTCAACAATAGTTAACCAATCAATTAATTTACCAAAAAAGGCAAAAAAAAGGGGATATTCTACAAAAGAATACCCCCTTTAAAATGGCAACGACATACTCTTCCAGGTGTTACCCTAGTACCATTTGCGCTGATAGGCTTAACTTCTCTGTTCGGAATGGGAAGAGGTGGACCCTATCGCTATAGTCACCAAAATTTTAAATATCATAACATATTGAAAAATCAGAAAATCAAAATAAATCGACTTTATTCAAAGCCTACAGGTAATTAGTACTACTCGGCTTTGACGTTACCGTCTTTACACCTGTAGCCTATCAACGTCATCGTCTATAACGACCTTTAAAAGAGATCTCATCTTAGGAAGAGTTTCGTGCTTAGATGCTTTCAGCGCTTATCTCAACCGAACGTAGCTACCCTGCGATGCAGCTGGCGCCACAACAGGTAAACCAGAGGTTCGTCCAACCCGGTCCTCTCGTACTAGAGTCAGGTTCCTTCAAATCTCTAACGCCCACAACAGATAGGGACCGAACTGTCTCGCGACGTTCTGAACCCAGCTCGCGTGCCACTTTAATGGGCGAACAGCCCAACCCTTGGGACCTTCTCCAGCCCCAGGATGTGACGAGCCGACATCGAGGTGCCAAACCACTCCGTCGATGTGAGCTCTTGGGAGTGATCAGCCTGTTATCCCCGGCGTACCTTTTATCCTTTGAGCGATGGCCCTTCCATGCGGAACCACCGGATCACTATGCTCTACTTTCGTACCTGCTCGACTTGTCGGTCTCACAGTCAAGCGTCCTTGTGCCATTACACTCTGCGCACGGTTACCAAGCGTGCTGAGGACACCTTTAGAAGCCTCCGTTACTCTTTTGGAGGCGACCACCCCAGTCAAACTACCCACCACACGATGTTCCCATTACTGGGTTAGGCATCAAATAATTAAAGGGTGGTATTTCAAGGACGACTCCATCACTCCTAGCGAAGCAACTTCAAAGTCTCCCACCTATCCTACACATCAATTATCCAATACCAACGTGAAGCTATAGTAAAGGTGCACGGGGTCTTTCCGTCCCGTTGCGGGTACTCGGCATCTTCACCGAGACTACAATTTCACCGAGCTCGTGGCTGAGACAGTGCCCAGATCGTTACACCATTCGTGCAGGTCGGAACTTACCCGACAAGGAATTTCGCTACCTTAGGACCGTTATAGTTACGGCCGCCGTTTACTGGGGCTTCAATTCAGACCTTCGACCGAAGTCTAAGCCCTCCTCTTAACCTTCCAGCACCGGGCAGGTGTCAGGCCTTATACATCATCTTTCGATTTAGCAAAGCCATGTGTTTTTGATAAACAGTCGCCTGGGCCTTTTCACTGCGGCCCCTCATATGAGGGGCGTCCCTTCTCCCGAAGTTACGGGACTAATTTGCCTAGTTCCTTAGCCACGGATCACTCGAGCACCTCAGGATTCTCTCCTTGACTACCTGTGTCGGTTTGCGGTACGGGTATTTGGTTCTATACGTTACGGCTTTTCTTGGAAGCACCTACACTTTTTTGCTTCGCCAGAAGGCTAGGCTCAACGTACATTTCCGTCAGTACGTAAAAGTTTCAGTGCCCCGTCCCCGTATTGCAGGCCAAATGAGTACAGGAATATTAACCTGTTGTCCATCGACTACCCCGTTTGGGTTCGCCTTAGGTCCCGACTAACCCCCAGCTGATTAGCATGGCTGGGGAAACCTTAGTCTATCGGTGAGCAGGTTTCTCACCCGCTTTATCGTTACTTATGCCTACATTTTCTTTTCTAAACGCTCCAGCATGCCTCGCGACACACCTTCAATGCTGATTAGAATGCTCCCCTACCACTCTTACGAGTTCATAGCTTCGGTGATACATTTATGCCCGTTTATTATCCACGCCCGATCGCTCGACTAGTGAGCTGTTACGCACTCTTTAAATGAATGGCTGCTTCCAAGCCAACATCCTAGCTGTCAATGCAATCGGACCACGTTTGGTCAACTTAATGTATACTTGGGGACCTTAGCTGATGATCTGGGTTCTTTCCCTCTCGGACATGGACCTTAGCACCCATGCCCTCACTCCCGAGTATATTTTATAGCATTCGGAGTTTGTCAGGGGTTGGTAGGCGGTGAAGCCCCCTAGCCCTATCAGTAGCTCTACCTCTATAAAACTCAACCTCGAGGCTGCACCTAAATGCATTTCGGGGAGTACGAGCTATTTCCTAGTTTGATTGGCCTTTCACCCCTACCCACAGTTCATCCAAAGACTTTTCAACGTCAACTGGTTCGGTCCTCCATTCCATGTTACTGGAACTTCAACCTGACCATGGGTAGATCACAAGGTTTCGCGTCTACCGCCAATAACTAATCGCCCTATTCAGACTTGCTTTCGCTTCGGCTACCCTTCTTAAAAGGTTAACCTTGCTATTGACGAGTAACTCGTAGGCTCATTATGCAAAAGGCACGCAGTCACCCCGAAGGGCTCCTACAGCTTGTAAGCGTATGGTTTCAGGTACTATTTCACTCCCTTAGTAAGGGTACTTTTCACCTTTCCCTCACGGTACTGGTTCACTATCGGTCTCTCAGTAGTATTTAGCCTTACCGGATGGTCCCGGCAGATTCAGACAGGATTACACGTGTCCCGCCCTACTCAGGATACTACTAGGTAATAAAACTATTTCATGTACGGGGCTCTCACCCTCTTTGGCGCATAATTCCATCTGCTTCCATTATAATTTTATAGTCCATATTGTAGTCCTACAACCCCATATTTGCCGAAACAAATATGGTTTGGGCTGTTCCCCGTTCGCTCGCCACTACTAGGGGAATCACTATTGTTTTCTCTTCCTCCGGTTACTTAGATGTTTCAGTTCACCGGGTTAACTTCCTCGAAAGGATGACCTAAAAGGCCGGGTTTCCCCATTCGGATATCTCTGGATCAAAGGTTGTTTGCACCTCCCCAAAGCTTTTCGCAGCTTATCACGTCCTTCATCGTCTCTGAGAGCCAAGGCATTCACCATACGCCCTTATTAGCTTTTAAATAAGCTCAATTTATTTTGATTTTTTTTCTGATTAAATTCAATATGTCAAAGAACATTTCCTACTGTATTACAGTAAAATGTGGAGAATATCGGAGTCGAACCGATGACCTCCTGCGTGCAAGGCAGGCGCTCTAGCCAGCTGAGCTAATCCCCCAAAAGTTATAGTAGTCCCTCGCAGATTTGAACTGCGGACCTCTACATTATCAGTGTAGCGCTCTAACCAACTGAGCTAAGGGACTATTAATCCTTTTACTCTGTGTTGATAAAGTCTCCACTGAGCCTTTTGGAAATATTATAAAGAAGTAAGAAAAAAAGTATAGTAATAGACTGTATATAAATACACAGCGATTCCGCGTTACTCTAAAAAGGAGGTGTTCCAGCCGCACCTTCCGGTACGGCTACCTTGTTACGACTTAACACCAGTCACTAGTTTCACCCTAGGCAGCTCCTTACGGTTACCGACTTCAGGCGCCCCCAGCTTCCATTGTTTGACGGGCGGTGTGTACAAGGCCCGGGAACGTATTCACCGGATCATGGCTGATATCCGATTACTAGCGATTCCAGCTTCATAGAGTCGAGTTGCAGACTCCAATCCGAACTGAGATGAGTTTTAGAGATTAGCATCCTGTCGCCAGGTAGCTGCCCTTTGTACTCACCATTGTAGCACGTGTGTGGCCCAGGGCGTAAGGGCCGTGATGATTTGACGTCATCCCCACCTTCCTCACAGCTTACGCTGGCAGTTTCTTTAGAGTCCCCGGCTTAACCCGCTGGCAACTAAAGATAGGGGTTGCGCTCGTTATAGGACTTAACCTGACACCTCACGGCACGAGCTGACGACAACCATGCAGCACCTTGCATTCCGTCCGAAGAAAAACGTGTTTCCACATCTGTCGTTATGCATTTAAGCCCTGGTAAGGTTCCTCGCGTATCATCGAATTAAACCACATGCTCCACCGCTTGTGCGGGCCCCCGTCAATTCCTTTGAGTTTCAACCTTGCGATCGTACTCCCCAGGTGGATCACTTAACACTTTCGCTATGCCACTGACAGTATATCGCCAATAGCAAGTGATCATAGTTTACGGCGTGGACTACCAGGGTATCTAATCCTGTTCGCTCCCCACGCTTTCGTGCCTCAGCGTCAATGATGACTTAGTGAGCTGCCTTCGCTATCGGTGTTCTATGACATATCTAAGCATTTCACCGCTACATGTCATATTCCGCCCACTTCAATCATATTCAAGAAAATCAGTTTCAATGGCAGTTCCACAGTTGAGCTGTGGGCTTTCACCACTGACTTAATTTCCCGCCTACGCACCCTTTAAACCCAATAAATCCGGATAACGCTTGGACCCTCCGTATTACCGCGGCTGCTGGCACGGAGTTAGCCGGTCCTTATTCGTGTAGTACCGTCAGCCTATCTCACGAGATAGGGTTTCTTCCTACATAAAAGAAGTTTACAACCCATAGGGCAGTCATCCTTCACGCGGCATGGCTGGATCAGGCTTGCGCCCATTGTCCAATATTCCTCACTGCTGCCTCCCGTAGGAGTCTGGTCCGTGTCTCAGTACCAGTGTGGGGGATCATCCTCTCAGAACCCCTAGACATCGTAGTCTTGGTAAGCCGTTACCTTACCAACTAACTAATGTCACGCATGCCCATCTTCAATCGCCGAAACTTTAACAACAAAAACATGCGAATTTGTTGTACTATGGGGTATTATTCCAAATTTCTCTGGGGTATTCCCCGATTGAAGGTAGGTTGCATACGCGTTACGCACCCGTTCGCCACTCGTCATCAGATTGCAAGCAATCTATGTTACCGTTCGACTTGCATGTGTTAGGCCTGCCGCTAGCGTTCATCCTGAGCCAGGATCAAACTCTCCATTGTAATTATAACTTTAAATATTTGTTAACTTGGAGTCTATTTATTTCGATTTCGGTGCTTGTCTATCTCTAGACAAACGTTCATTCAATATAAATACTATTACTAGTACTTTTACCTTTCTTACTTCATTAATTCAAAGAACTGTTTTCTTAAGTTTATTACCGCTCAAAAACTCGTTTGTTTTTGTTTGGGTCGGCAAAGGTAATTACCTTTTTTAATACCGCAAGAAAAAAATTAATTATTTTTTATCTTTTCTTAAACTTCGCCTTTTGCAAATCTCGTTTGTTTTGCGAAGCGGGCTGCAAAGGTAAATACCTTTTTTTAACCTGCAAGAAATAAATTAATTATTTTTCTAAAACTTTCACCCCACTTTTAAAGAACGTTTTCTATTGCTGTGAAGCGGGCGACAAAAGTAGAGACCTTTTTCATTCTACCAAACTTTATTATCACTTTTTTTATTTCTTTTTTATTATCAAACAATACCTGCCTCAATTACAAACACTTAAGGCGTACTATTACTTACACTTATTATCTTACCATTGAATAATCTAATGTCCTTCTCTAGGAATAAGTTGAAAATTTACATCCTTTCCGGAACGTTTACACCTAATAACTTCATTCCTTTCTCTATTATTTCTCCAACACTTTTACTCAAAAGGATTCTAAAATCTTGTAAATTTTGATTTTCCTCTTTCAAAATACTTACAGATTGATAGAAAGAATTATAAAGTTTTACTAGTTCGTACGAGTAATTTGCAATAACTGCAGGTGTAAAATCAGATCCAGCTTTATTAATAACAGAAGGAAAGTCTAAAATATGCTGAATAATTTCAATTTCAATTTCTTGAAGATCCATATTGTTATCACAAATTAGAGGAAGGTTCTCGCAATTTCTCATCACCGATTTTATCCTTGCATACGTATATTGAATAAAAGGTCCTGTATTACCATTTAAATCTATGGACTCTTTAGGATCGAACATCATTTTGCTTTTGGGATCGACTTTTAACAAGTAATACTTCAATCCTCCTAAGCCAATCGTTGAATAAAGTGTTTCTCTTTCCGTTTCTGATAAGCTATCAATATGACCTCTTTCTTGAGTCATTTCTTTCGCGTCATTAACTATAGAGGACATTAAATCATCTGCGTCTACAACTGTACCTTCCCTACTCTTCATTTTCCCTTCTGGAAGTTCCACCATACCATAGGATAGATGGTAGCATTCTTCTGCCCAAGAATAACCAAGTTTTCGAAGAATGCTGAATAAAACTTTAAAATGGTGGTTTTGTTCGTTACCTACTGTATAAATTAATCCCGACAAATCAGGATAGTCTTTGAAACGTTCTATTGCTGTACCGATATCTTGTGTCATATAGACTGACGTACCATCCGCTCTTAGCACTAATTTATCATCCATTTTGTCTGAAGATAAATCACACCAAACTGAACCATCTTCTTTTTGGTAAAAAGATCCTTTTTTCAGTCCCTCCTCTACTATATCTTTACCATATATATATGTATCACTTTCATAGTATAAGGTATCAAAATCCACGTTCATGGTTTTGTACGTTGCATTGAAACCTTCATAAACCCAATCGTTCATTGTTTTCCAAAGCGAATAAACTGTAGGATCTTTTGCTTCCCATTGCAAAAGCATTTCTCGTGCTTCCAATATAATAGGCGCTTCTTTTTCTGCTTCTTCCTGAGATTTACCATTCGAAATTAACTCAGCAATTTGCTCCTTATATACTTGATCAAACTTCACATAATACTTCCCTATTAAATGATCTCCTTTTAATCCAGAAGAATCGGGAGTCTCTCCATTGCCAAATTTTTGCCATGCCAACATACTTTTGCAAATGTGAATACCACGGTCGTTAATAATTTGAGTTTTAACAACTTTGTGACCATTGGCTTTTAAAATTTCTGCAACTGAGTATCCGAGAAATATATTCCTTAGATGACCTAAGTGAAGCGGCTTATTAGTATTAGGTGAAGAGTACTCCACCATGTACGTTTTTCCAGATGGCACAGAATTAAACCCAAAATCATCTGTTTTCAAAACAGCATTGAATGACTCAAGCCAAATAGCATTTGAAAGGACCAGATTCAAAAAACCTTTAACGACATTAAAATCATTTACCAAAGTTGAATTATTCTTTAGCCAATTTCCAATTTCTTGTCCACTTAATTCTGGATTTTTCTTAGTAATCTTCAACAAAGGAAAGACAACTAAAGTAATATTTCCATCAAATTCTTTTTTTGTCTTTTGAAACTGTAATTGATTTGCTGTTACTTCAGCACCAAACAGTTCAGCTATGGATTTTATCGAATCCTTAATTAACGCTTCTTCAATATTCATTTAATTATCCTCTCTTTTCAATAATAGCGGTAGCGCTTTCCAATATTCTAAAAGCTGTTTCTGCCATTTTGTTTTGTTTATTATCCAAACAAGGGTTGATTTCCACAATTTCAAAGCAATTTACTCTCTTATCTATTAATAGGTTATTAATTAACCCTCCCGCTTCTTGCTCAGTAAGACCATTTGGGACAGGAGTTCCTGTTCCGTACGAAACAAGGTCGCAATCCATGCTGTCAACATCGAAAGAGATGTAAATCATATCACAATCCTTTAAGTATTTTAATATCTCCTCTGAAACTTCACGAACTCCATTTCGTCTAACATGCTCGACTGCTAGATTTTTAACATTGTGTTTATTTATGTAGTAATCTTCTGGATCTTCGGTATCTCTCACTCCAACAAATACCAAATCTTCCGGTAGCAATTTTGGTGAAATTCCACACATGTTTTTCAACCTATTCCATTGACTATCTAATTCTTCACTAAGGTCTTTAATTTTATGCTCTAGATTATCAACATTTAATGCAGTAGCTAGCGGCATTCCATGAATGTTTCCAGAAGGAGAAGTATAAGGAGAATGCAGATCTGCATGAGCATCAATCCAAATAACACCTAATCTCTTATCCGGATAAGCCGCTTTAATACCAGCAATCGTACCTCCTGCACATGAGTGATCTCCAGAAAGTACAATAGGAAATTTACCTGATTCAAAAGTTTGCTTGACTGTTTTTGAAATAAGTTCGTAATTCTCAATTACACCATCTATCCTCTTGGCTTTGGTATATTGAATATCGTGAAAAAGCAAATCATTATTATCTGGCAAAATTTCAATACTGTAATTAGTAAAGTATTTACTATTAGCTTTTATTGATGCAATTTTCATGGCATCTACACCTAAACTCGCGCCTCTTGTCCCCGCCCCCAACTCAGATGAATTCTCTATTAACTTAATTTTTTCCATATCTCTATTCGGCAAATAATAATTTTAATTAAACGTCTATCATTTATTCACGTTCGTTTAACAAAGATAGCATTCGAAATCAAATTTAATTTTTTAATTTTAAAAAGAATTTAAAGGATAAAATATTTTCTTACCATTGCAAACTTATTATTAAAAAATTGACTAATTTATTTAAATATCTACCACTACTTTTAATTCTACTCAATTCCTGTGGATCTGCAGAATTGAGTGAAGAAGAAGGTGCAGAAAGTACTAAGAAGGCAGAAACTCAAGAACTGATTAACAATCTAAACTCTGAATTATCCTCTATTATTCAAAACTCCAGTGATTCCATTGCATTAACTTTTTACAGTATCGAAGAGCCTGTTAATTATTGGTATGATGATAAAGCTGTTTTGAATACTGATGCAATTCAATTCATTGACATGATCAGTCATGCGGAGAATTATGGGCTTAATAGCGATCAATATTACAACACTCAATTGGCGGAGAAAATAAAGAGGATACATGAGAAAAACACTTCAATTGAAGATATGGCTCATGTAGAGATAGAACTGTCTGAAAGCTATCTAAAATTCGCATCACACATTAGCAATGGCATGCTAAGAGATGCTAAAAAATATACAGATCTTAAGACAAAAACCGACACATCTACTGTTGAAATAGAAATGACTAAAGGTAAATTGATTGATTACCTCAATTCGATTCAGCCCAAACATCATGAATATGTTAAACTACAATTAGCACTGACTAAATTCCTTAAAAGTAGCACCATAAATGATAGTGTCGTTTTTATTCCAAATTTCAGGAAAGACTCGATTAAAGCATATGACATAGCTAAAGAGATTCTCGTTAAATTAAACTATTTATCAACTGATGCAAAAGGTAATCAGATAGTTGATGCTGTCAAATTATTTCAAAAAAACAATGGATTAACTCCGGATGGATTAATAGGAAAGTACACTTCTCAGATGCTAGAATATTCTACGAGTCAAATTTATTACCAAGCCGCAATAACTTTGGAGAAATGGAGATGGCTCGAAAACTGGGGAACCAACTATTTCTTTGCTAACATCCCTGAATTTTCTTTTAAAGTTTATGACAACGATTCCTTAGTTATTAATAATCGAACAGTGGTCGGCACCGCTTATACTCCGACACCTGAAATTGAGAGTAAACTCAAGTATTTTATTGTAAACCCCGAATGGCATGTTCCATATAGTATTACAACCAAAGAGCTTATTCCTAAAATGAAGAAAGATTCTACCTATTTATCTAGAAATGGCTATGCCATCTCTTCAAAAGGGATAGGTATTAACGACATTGACTGGGCCAATGCCAACCCATCAACATTTAGTTATTCTATAAAACAAAAAAGTGGGAGCTCTAATGCATTGGGCAAAGTGAAATTTATATTTGACAATAAACATTCTGTGTATTTTCATGATACTCCTTCGAAATCCTTTTTTGACAAAGAGATTAGATCTTATAGCCATGGATGTGTGAGATTGCAAGATCCGTTTGAAGTGGTGAACTATATCATTGAAAAAGAACAAAAGGATAACTGGGCTAACCTTGTTGATTCTATGTTAGTTAAGAAAACAACCAAGACTTTTTCTCCAGAAAACATCTACCCAATACACATTGGTTATTTTCCTTCTGTGGCCGATAGTTCGGGTAACATTAGAACATTAATAGATATATATCAAAAAAACGAATCTTTGCTTAAGGATTTCAAAAATGCATACCACATGCAATAATTTTTTTTTTATATTTGATTGAATCCATTTCAAACACCTTTTTCAAATGCTAAATCTTAATAATTTGAAATTTGTAGAAATACGTGAAATCCGATTATCAACTATCCATGAAATGCTAAAAGAAAATTAAGTAATATGAAGGGAATAATATTCAATGAATTTTTTGAAATGACAGACCAGAAGTTTGGCATGGAATTAACGGAGCAATTAATAAGTCAAAGTGAACTATCTACAGATGGTGCGTATACCGCAGTGGGTACTTATCCTCACCAAGATTTGGTTTCTTTAGTTGTTAATCTTAGTAAGATAAAAAACATACCGATTGATGATTTACAAAAAGCTTTTGGTGTGTATCTATTTGCCAGATTTAACTATCATTATGAGCACTTTTTCGAAAATGTAACTGATGCCCTGGACTTTCTTGAAAGTATAGAAAACTACATTCATATCGAAGTAAAAAAATTATATCCTGAAGCGGAATTACCGAAGATGAACCCAAATCGCATAGACGAAAACACGCTGGAGCTAACCTATCATTCGGAAAAAGCGATGGCTCATTTTGCTTTAGGTCTCATAAAAGGTTGTTTAGAACATTTTGACACCGAAGCTGAAGTCAAAATGTCTCCGGTAACATATGGGCAACTAACTGATGTTGTCTTCAGAATAAAAAGAACATGATCAGTGAATTAGAAATATTAAAAAAACGACTTGAGAGAGAAAAAAAAGCTAGAATAGAAGCAGAAAAAATTCTTGAAAATAAAAGCCGGGAATTGTATGAAAACAACTTAAAATTAAACGAATTAAACGATAATTTGAAATCGGAGATTGAAAAAAGAACTTCAGAAATTATTGATAAAGAAAAAAAGTATAGAGAATTTATTGAGAACTCTAGCGACATTATTTACACGACAGATGAAGATGGCTATTTCACATACATAAATGAAGCAGGAATAAAAATATCTGGCTATGAAAAAAATGAATTGATTGGACAAAAGTTTCTTTTTCTAATTCCACAAGAACATCATACTACTGTTGAAGACTTCTACTCTTTGCAATTGTCTCAAGAGAAAAAATCTAGTTATTTTGAATTTCCAATTCAAAACAAATCCGGTAGTACTTTATGGATAGGCCAAACAGCAGATTTTATAAAAAGTGGTTCCGGCTCATTTGAAATAAGAGCCTACGGAAGAGACATAACGGAAAAAAAGCAACTAGAAGAATACATTAATCGAAGTGAAGAAAAATACCGAAACATAATTGAAAATTTAGAATTGGGTCTTTTAGAGGTCAATACCGAAGATGAAATTATCAACGTTTACCCAAAATTCACACAACTTACGGGATATTCTAAAGAAGAATTAATAGGAAAGAAAGCGAAAGAAGTTCTTCTTCCTGATGAATATTATGACGAAATGAGTCATAATGAAAAAGAAAGAGAAAAAGGTGTTGCGAGCGTATATGAAACTCAAATAAAATGTAAAAACAATGAGTTAAAATGGGTCATAATAAGCGGTGCTCCTTATTACGACAAATCTAATAAGATTGTCGGTTCACTTGGTATTCATTTGGATATTACCGACCGTAAAAAAATGGAAACGGACTTGTTACTTGCTAAAGAACAAGCCGAAAAATCCATACAAACACAAGAACTATTTATGGCTAACATGAGTCATGAAATAAGAACTCCTATGAACGCTATAATTGGGATGAATGATTTATTAATTAATTCTGACCTTAGTAATAGACAATTGAATTATGCTAAAACCATCAAAAGTTCTGCTGAGAGTCTTTTAGTCATAATAAACGATGTATTAGATTTTTCCAAAATTGAAGCAGGGAAATTGGAACTTGACCCTACACCTACTTCTATCAAGGAAGTACTAGAAAAATGTATCAACATTGTTTCGTACAAGGCAGAAGAAAAAGGACTTCCGGTATCCTTAAAATTTGACAATGAGATACATCACCTTCATTTAGTCGATGGTATTCGATTGAATCAAATTGTCCTAAACCTATTAAGCAATGCCATTAAGTTTACCGATAAAGTCTCTATTACGATACTCTGTGAATTAATTTCTTCATTCGAAAATGTTCAAAACATTAAGTTTTCAGTAAAGGACACAGGTGTTGGACTTAGTCAGGAAAGTATTAAGAAAGTTTTTGAATCATTTGTGCAAGCTGAAGGGTCTACTACTCGTAATTATGGTGGAACAGGACTTGGTCTTTCAATTAGTAAAAGTTTAGTTGCTCAAATGAACTCTGAGTTGAAGGTTGAATCTGCTTTAAATAAGGGCTCTATTTTCCATTTCACTTTATCCCTGAAAAAAACAAAATTAACAGAACGCTTGCTACTTAAAGAAGAAATAGAAGATGTCAATCTAGATGGATTGACTGTTTTACTTGTTGACGACAACAAAGTGAACAGATTCATGGCACTTACTTTCTTAGAGCAAAAAGGTTGCATTATTTCTGAAGCTGAGAATGGAAAAGAAGCTATTGAGTTAATCAGTACTAATCAATTTGATATTATATTGATGGACGTGCGAATGCCAGTTATGGATGGATTCCAAGCCACCAAAATAATTAGGGATGAACTTAATTTATTTACACCTATTGTTGCTTTGACTGCCAATGCTCTAAAAGGTGATAGTGATAAATGTTTAGCCGCAGGAATGAACGACTACTTGAGCAAACCATTTACCAAAGAACAACTCTTTCACAAAATGAATTATGTTGTAAAAAATAATTTCTCAAGAAGAAAAAATAATAAAACTACTTCACTATTGGACATAACTCTCTTGGAAAATGCTACAATGGGTAACGCAGCATTTCAATCCGAAATGATTTCACTTTTAATAGAGGAATTGCCAAAAGACATTGCTAAAATGGAAAGTGCAATCTCTGAGGAAGACATTCAAGTTTTGGCTCTTGCTGCGCATAAAATAAAACCTTCCATAAACTATGTTGCAATAAAGCCGCTTAGGGACAAGGTAAGAGAAATAGAATCCTTATCTTCATGGGACGATCATTCAAAATCAATTGGAAATCAAATTGTAAGTGAGCTTAAGTCGCTAATTAAAGAGTTGCGCAAAGTGAAATAGTGCTATCCCTTTTTGGGAAATTCATTCCTAGAACAGGACACCTCGATTCGCCACAAACAATTTAACCACCTCAATAACAACAACTTAATGTTTTGGCATAGTTTAGGTCTTTGGTTTGATCACAAAATCAAAGATCATAAAAACTTAATTCAAAAAAATGAAAACTAACAATAGAATCGTTGTTATTATAGAAGACAGCAAAGTAATTTCCGAAACACTTAAATTTCAATTGGAAAGTTGTTTGAATTTCACAGTTTATACATTTGAGAACGCAAAAGACGGGATTAAATTCATAAAAGAAACTAAACCAGATTATCTAATCTTGGATTATCATTTGGACCATACGGAAAATGAATTCTCCAATGGAATGAAAGTCATCAAATATCTAAAATCTAGAAATATAGAAATTCCAACTGTGGTTTTATCAGGTCAATCCAATAATGAAGTAACTACTCTTCTAATAAACTCAGGTGTTATAGATTATGTTAATAAAAACAATGGAAATTTTAATTTCGGAGTTCTAGATACAATTTTGGACTACGAGAAGAATCTTGATTTAAAAAGAAAAAAGAAACTTAAAAAAACTAAAATAAGAATGAGGTTTGCTAAAATAATGGTATTAACAGTCACATTATCTGGTTTTATAGCCTACCTATCATTTAACTAAATCGCCTTCACAAGTAAGTTTACTAATTAAACTTGAATTAATGAATTTCGATTTCTTTAAATAATCTTTCTCAGGATAGTATATGAAGAAACAACTACCATCCTTTATCATGTTCACAATTTGGTCATAACCTTCAAAAGGTAAAGCAGGACAACCATAACTTCTTCCTAATCTCCCATTACTTTTAATGAAATCTTGACTCACATATTCGGCTGCATGAATTACCACACCTCTCTTTCGAGCATTATCATTGAAAGGTTCATGACCGTCCAATTTTAAACTCATATCATGTTTTCCATTATAAACTTCTCCGGTTGTAAAAAAACCTAAACTACTTTGATGACTGCTCTCTTCGTTTGAAAAGTCCTGAGCAAACTCACCACCTGTTTTCATTCCATGAGAAACTAAACTAGTGTGAACTACCTGCCAAATTTCCGTATCAATAATAAACATACGCTCAACATTGGCACTTTTAGTCATGTCAACAACAGTAAGATACTTCGTATTTCTAAGTGTGCCGCTTGCTAACATTTTATAATAACCTTGCAAAGCCAATTTGTACGGTTTGAAAAACAAATCTTTCACACCAAGTTGACTGTAAGACTCCTTAGCAAATTCATCTAAATCCAGTAATACTTCTTCATCAGGAGCTGGAAAGTTCATTATGTCTGAATTTTCTGTATCATTAACAGAAAAAGAACATAAAACTAAGACCAATGATATTTGAAATATTTTTTTCATTCTGATGCGAAAATAGTATTTTTTTTGACAAACGCAACAATTACGCTGATAAAGATTAAACACGAAAAAAGATCAAAAGGTTACGTTTACCACTAAAACTTCAACGAATACTGAAGCATAGTTGTTCTCATAGGTTCTACTTTGAGCGGTCTGAGAGAATAAGTTCTATTTAATAAATTAGATACAACCAATGCAATTTTATGATGTTTCAAAAACGAATATGAAATTCTTGCATCTAACATCAAATTAACATTGTTATAGTTTTCGTAGTAATCCAAATACCTAATTTCCTGCAGAGAGCCTCCCGTATTTGCTGTAACTTCTTCAAAATCAATAATTGCTCTATCTAAATTTTCAATTTTACTAAAGTAACGTGCACTCGTACCTATTGCTAATTTCTCTCTATAAACATATTCGAGGTCTACTTTAAAAGTATGTAAAAATCTATATTTCAAGATTTTTTGAGCTGAATCCAAACTAGTACTATTATAACTGAACTCACCGCTGCCTCCCGGTTTAAAATCTTCTGCAAACACTTCGTCAGGTTGCAAAGTTGTGGGTAAAATATAATTATAGCCAATAATGAAATTAAAAGCAGTCTTCTTTTCAACTTTATACTGACCGGCAATAGAAGCATCCAAACCTACAACCTGAGAGTTTCCTGTATTTAAGAACTTAAATCCTGCAATAGCAAACTGATAAGTTGGATCCCAAAAACCGAATAAGTATTCAATAGTATTTTGATACTCCTGTTTGAACACAGCTGCGTCCAAATACCCCATTAACTTTCCGAACTTAAATCCCTGACGCAAACCTGCCTCAACATTCCAACTAGTTTCTGGCTTGAGATCTGGATTATCAAAAACGCCAAATGTCCCTACTCTAGTTCGAATAAACCTTTCCGCAATTGTTGGATAGCGATACCCCTGACCATAAGAAACTCTAAAATTAGTTCCCTCTGTTATTTTTATATTCATCCCACCTCGCATTATCGTTGCCAAGTTGGAAATTGTATCATTAAGAATGTAGTTTTCTCCTCTGAATCCAAATGAAAGGTTTACTCTTTCAAGTAGTTTTTTATCAATTTGAAAGTATCCAGAATAATTCCCTACTGAATTAGTAGAGTCACCACCTCCAGTATAAATTTGAGATATCGAATTAGTCTGAGTGGTTGATGCACCAGCAACAAATTTAATGTCGTATACCTTTTCAAAGACATGTTTGAATTGATAATCAGCATAAAAAACATCACTAAAGTTAGACTGATTTGCACTCATTTCATTGTCTGTGCTCAACCATCTTGCTTTCAAAGAATGTTTCATACCTTTTTTTGTGAAATAATTTACATAAGGATCAATATTGTAAATCAATTGGTTTTGTAAAATTACTCCACCTGGGTAAGCACGATAAATTCCAGAAGTATCATCTAACCAAGCCAAAGTCATGTTTGTATTATTATACATCACATTGGCGTTTACTCCAAAAGTTAGTCGTTCCATTTTTTTAGGATGATACCTAAGACCAATATTCAAGCGTCCTTTATTTGACTTCATCTGGTCGTCACTAAAATTTGTGATAGAATCCTGAACAAATGGACCGGGTTTTGGTGCTCCTATATAACCGTGGTCAAGGTTCATTAATCCACCAACAACCAAATCTAAATTTTTGATCTTTCTAGAATGTAAAAAATTTATTCCGTGGACATAAGGATAATCTTCCCACCACATGGCAGCAGTATCTTTAGGTGAAGAATAGAACCCAGAATATAAGTTTACCTTTGTTAATGGTTTTACTCCAGGCTCAGCTGTTTTAATATGTATTGCTCCACTCAATGCTGAAGCTCCCGACAAAACAGAAGCTGCACCTTTAACCACCTCAATTTGATCAATATTCTCTACAGGTATAAACCCCCACTCCGGTCTACCAGCATCACCTGAAAGCATCGGCATATCATCCACTAAAACGGCAACCTTACTTCCTACTCCAAATGTAAAACCACTACCGCCACGGATTTGAGGTTCCCCATCCATAATATTTAGACCTGGCGTTTGATCTAAAATCGTTTCTACGGATCTTGTGTTTTTGTTTTCAATTAATGAAGGTCTAATAACCTCCATTGAAATAGTCATGTCTTTGATATCAGTATCAAATTTACCAACCTTAACCTCTACTGATTGAAGTATTTCTGCATTCGACTGAAGGACTATTTTCCTTGTTGAAATCATGTCTTTAATGATTTCGACTTCAACAGTATCGGTAATCATTCCTATGAAAGACACAATAAACTTTTGCATTCCTATAGGACTCTCAAATGCAAACTCCCCATCAAAATTAGTTGCTGCACCTTTGCTTTTATCCAAAAGTAGTTGAACATTTGCGCCAATAACAGGCTCTTTACCATCTGTTACAACACCTTTAAAAACACCTTTGTTTTGAGCCAACGATGAATTTAAACAACAAATGCAAAAAATAAATATGACAAATAAATTCTTCAAGATATTAATTGTTGATCACTATTTTCTTAGTAACCATCTTCCCATCCAAACTAATGTTGACCAAATAAACACCATTTGATTTTGGTTTTTCCAGATAATTTATCCCTTTTGTTAAGTTGTTTACTTTTAATAATTCACGCCCTTGAAGGTCGAATAATTTCAATGTAATTTCATAAGAATTTTTTGAAGACAAATCAACGCAAATACGCTGACTATTATTAAATACTTTGATATCATTTAAATCCAATTCATTAACACCAACAACATTATATACTAATTCGATGTCATCAAAATATGCGACACTTCCTGCTTTAGCGATAGTACTATCTCCAGCAGTCATTACTACAAGAATATGTGTAGAGGCATTAGCATTAAAATAAGTAAAAGGTACTGAAAATCTAGTCCAAGAACTTGCGGTGGCTGTAGTAGTAAACCTAGCCTTTGCAACAAAATTTCCTGAAGTTCCGTTTTCAGGATTCTGTGCAGCACCTGAGTGAATTATTGCTTCCACTTTTGCTTTATCGCCACTTACAGGAGCATATTTAAACCATCCAACTAAACTATCTGGCTTGTCTGTCATGGCAGTGTTCCACTGTGAATCTGTAGCATCTGTAAATACATAACCATTCTCAGGGTTAGTATCTCCGTGTGCTCTACCATTCGTCAAAGTACCTGTAGCAACAATTCCAAAAACAGATTTATTCTCCAGTCGAACACTATATGAACCGGTATGTGAATCTGTAGATCTTTCACAAACCTGAGGGGCAGAAGAATTAATAAAACTTCCTGCATCAGACGTTTTAATAGAACTCCATTCGGTTGGTTCCTCTTCAGGACCGCCAACGTTTTGCCAATTTTCAAAACTAGTATTTTCCAATTGTTGTTGGGCTGAGCAAATTCCGCCTTGAATCAAAACAGCTGCTATAAGTAAGTTTCTAACCATTATTTTCAAATTTTCTATTATAGCAAAGATATGAATCTTTCAAATTTGATTTATATTATGTTTATAAATGTATAATCAATTAGAATTAAACTTTTAACTTTACAAATGAACCTAAGTTTATTGCAATTGTACTGATTGTAAAATTTACGAAATGAAAATCTTTTCTTTAATACTATTCCTTATTGCATTTAGCAACACTTTTTGTCAAAGTACTGGAAGTAATAAATCCGTTTCCGAAAGCGTCACAAGCGAAGAACAAGTTGAAACATATGTCAATGTTTATTTTAATAAAAGGGCAACGTTTATTAACAAATATTCTAAAGATATATCTGACAATGAGCAAAAGGAACTTGATGAAATTGTCAATAATTTAAAAGTAAACTCACCTAAATCAAGTGAATACTTTTATCTGGAGTATGTAAATAGAGGTAAAACGATTGATGCATTTTCCTATTTGGTAAAGGCGGATCAAGCCTACCCTAATAATGTGGAATTGTATGATGATTTTATGTATCACTATGAATTAACAAATGAAACAAACCTTAGAACTAATTATTCTAAAAAGTTGTATGAGAGCAATACGATAAATGAAGGTCTATTAGAGTATAATTACAATGTATTAATGTCGTTAGTTCCAAATGCAGTTTTAATCACTAATGGAAGTGATGACACTTTCCCTTTGTTCATTTGGCAGGATGTATTCAAAATTCGTAAAGACGTTTGTATCATCAATATTGACATGCTCAATGAAACCGGATACATCGAACATAAGAAGCATGATAAAAATCTAAAAATAGTAAAGCAAAAAAATACAATTAAAACGGTAGAGTACTTAATTGAAAACAATCCAAACGCTAAAATTTATGCTGGCCATACAGTCAATCAAAAACTATTGGAGAAGTATCAGACAAATCTATATTTATCGGGGTTAACCTACCAATACTCTGCTGTTACAATAAATAATGTAGCAGAGGCTGTAAAAAGATATGAGAATGATTTTAAAACTGAACAGTTAAAAAGACCGAACACGAATAAGGAAGTCAATCAAATCAACTTTAACTATGTACTTCCTTTGGTTACATTTCTTGAATACTATAAAGCAAATGGTGAATCTGAAAAATATAGAAACACAAGA